>DASSOY010000014.1 GCA_035700025.1 Bacillales bacterium
ATGGCGGAAAAAGTTGTTGATCTTGCGGCCGAAGAGTTGCCGGGAACTTATCCGAAATCACGAACGGAGACAAAACGGCTTTCCGGCGGAAGTGTAGGCGGATCGAGCGGTTTTGCTCATTTTGTCGGCGGGAAGATCCGCGAAGGCACGTCGCTTGGGCTCACTGCGGATGAGGCTGAACTTTTAGCCAAACGTTATGGATCCAACGTGGACTGCTTGTATGGGATTTTACGAAGAATGGGAGAAGAAGCCGAACATCACGGACTTTCAAAATGTGTATTTGCGATGATCGTTTATGCGATTGAAAGCGAGATGGCCGCAACGCCGGCAGACTTCTTTATTCGTCGAACAGGTGCACTTTACTTTAATATTCATTGGCTGCAGCAATGGAAAGAGCCGGTAATAGCATATATGGCGGAACGGTTAAATTGGCGTGAAGAAGAAATAGAAAAACATAAGCAAACTTTAGAACAAAGAATTGAGGAAGCTACTTTCCCTTTGAAGGAGTGATGGAATGAAAGTCGGCATCGTTTCCGATACCCATATGACAACCCGCAGAAACATTTTTCCTGATCCATTATTGAAAGGATTGGAAGATGTAGAACTGATTATTCATGCAGGAGATTGGCAGACGCTTGAGGTTTATGAACAGTTAAGCGAAATTGCACCTGTGGAAGGTGTCGCAGGCAACGTAGACGACATGGAAATCATTGAACGGTTCGGTCATAAAAAATTGCTGACGCTTAACGGTTACACCATTGGTGTCACACACGGGCATCTTGGCAAAGGGAGAACGACGCCGGAACACGCCAGAAGCATGTTTGAAGAAGATGACCCCGATTTAATCATTTTCGGTCACTCTCATATTCCGCTTGATGAGGAGATCGATGGGGTGAGAATGTTCAATCCCGGTTCACCGACGGATAAAAGATGGCAGCCGCGATTTTCATTCGGGCTGATGACATTGGGAGAAACGCTTGATGTGCGTCACGTGTACTATGACAAGACATGAAAATTCCCAAAATCATGGTATAATCACATCAAATGCAGTTATTTGGGGGGTCTCGATGGACTGGAAAGCAGAATACGAGCGTTGGCTCAACAATCCGAATTTGGATGAGCGTACGAAGGCAGAACTTGAAAGGATCAACGACGACGGCATACTGGAAGACAGTTTTTATAAAAATTTGTCTTTCGGCACCGGGGGCATGCGAGGGGAAATCGGTCCCGGCACAAACCGTATGAATCGTTACACGATCCGCAAAGCTTCCGAAGGTCTGGCAAGATTTATCGAGGAACATGGAGAAGAAGCGAAGCTGCGCGGCGTGGTCATCGCTTTCGACTCTCGTCACCGCTCGCCGGAATTTGCCAAAGAGGCGGCGCTGACGCTCGGGAATCACGGCATTCGCGCTTATGTATTCGAGCAATTACGTCCGACGCCGGAACTTTCGTTTGCGGTCAGGTATCTCGGGGCGTTTTCCGGCATCGTTATTACCGCGAGCCATAATCCGCCGCAATACAATGGATTCAAAGTTTACGGTGAAGACGGCGGCCAATTGCCTCCGGCGACAGCAGATCGCGTCATTGAAAAAGTGAACGAGATTGGCGACGAGCTGGCCGTCAAGGTCGGAAATGAAGCGCGGCTGAAGAGAGCCGGTTTGCTTACCGTAATTGGAGAACAGGTCGACAAGGCGTATATTGAAAAGCTTCAAACGATATCCGTCAATTCTGCTGCGATCGCATCTACGGGGAAGGATTTGCGAATCGTTTACACGCCGCTGCATGGAACGGGAAACCTTCCCGTCCGTAACGGTTTGAAGGCGCTTGGTTTCGGAAATCTTACCATTGTCGCCGAGCAAGAAGCCCCGGATCCTGAATTTTCAACGGTTCAATCACCGAACCCGGAAGAAAAAGCGGCGTTTGAACTGGCCATTTCCTACGGAAAACGAATCGACGCCGATTTGTTGATGGCGACCGATCCTGATGCGGACCGGGTCGGGATTGCCGTGAAAAACAATGACGGCGAGTATGTTGTGCTTTCCGGGAATCAGACGGGGGCGCTGCTTCTTCATTATTTGCTTTCGCAAAAACAAAGCAAGAATGCTTTGCCGAAGAACGGCGCCGTATTGAAGACAATCGTCACTTCCGAATTCGGCCGAGTCATTGCCGACGATTTCGGAGTGACGACGATCGATACGCTCACCGGGTTCAAATTTATCGGCGAGAAAATTAAACAATTCCACGAGTCGAACGACCATACTTTTTTATTCGGTTATGAGGAAAGCTACGGGTATTTGATCGGCGACTTCGTTCGGGACAAAGATGCCGTTCAAGCGTGTTTGTTGGCCGCCGAGGCTGCTGCCTACTATAAAACTAAGGGGATGACGTTGTACGACGCCCTTGAATCTTTGTACGACAAATATGGTTGGTATGCCGAAGCGCTTCGATCGTTAACGTTGAAAGGAATCGAAGGCAGCCGGCAAATCGCGCGGATCATGGAATCGTTTCGAAAGGAACCGCCGCGGGCAATCGCCGGTCTCGAGGTAACGGACGTCGAAGATTATTTGCAAGGAGTACACATCGGATTGCGAGATGGGGTGCGAGAATCGCTTGCGCTTCCGAAAGCGGACGTGTTGAAATACCGCTTAAGCGGCGGACACTGGTTTTGCTTGCGTCCCTCCGGGACGGAGCCGAAAATCAAATTTTACTTTGGCGTTCGTGAAGCTGCGAAAGAGGCGAGCGAAACACGGCTCGAAGCGGTCATTGAAGAAGTGATGAGCCGTGTCAGCCAATTACAGAACGATTGAGGAAAGCCGCCGAACGGCGGCTTTTTATTCGAGGTGTTTACAAAGGATCAATTGTATAAGTGCCTCGGTCGGTCGTCAGTGAAAGTTTCGTACCGTCAAAATCGGCGTCATGCAGATGGTCGACCGGAATTTCGTATGAGGCCGAAGGCATCGGAATTTCCGTATCGTTCATGACCGCGCGGCCGTCTCCTTCGAGTTGCAAATACGTTTGTGAAAAATACGGGTCGATCGACTGTCCGGCATGGGTAACGCAAACGTCTTCAAGCTCCATAATTGTACGGTCAACATCTCCGTTTTCTCGCTTTGTAATCAGGACTTGTTGATCGTCCCATTGTTTTAAGGACTCTGCGAGACGCCGGAGGTCGAGGTCGTTTTGCATGCCATCACCTCGCACATAGTTTGCCCAAACCGTTTGCCGGCGATTCATTCTTCATTCCTTCTTTTCATACATTGATATGAACAATGCAAAGGAGGAAGGCTGATGACGCGCCAGCATGATGAACTTTCTTACGCGATCGATGAAATCAGCGAAATCGCCGATCATTTTGGCCTCGATTATTACCCGATGCGTTTTGAAATCGTTCCGGCGGACATTTTATATACATTCGGCGCTTACGGCATGCCGACGAGATACTCTCATTGGAGTTTCGGCAAACAGTTCCACCGCATGAAACTGCAGTATGATTTGGGCATGAGCAAGATTTACGAACTTGTCATTAATTCCGACCCATGTTATGCGTTCTTGCTCGATACGAATTCGCTTATTCAAAATAAAATGATCATCGCCCACGTGCTCGCACATTGCGATTTTTTCAAAAACAATGTGCATTTTTCCAATACAAGACGTGATATGGTTGAGAGCATGGCCGCTGCGTCCGAACGGATTGCCCATTACGAAAGCGTTCACGGAAAAGACGAAGTGGAGAAATTTCTCGACGCGGTTCTTGCCGTACAAGAACACATCGATCCCTCGCTCGTTAGAGGCAAGCTGCGTTGGGAATCCGACGAGCCGCAAAAGATAAAAAAACAAGGTCCTTATGACGATTTGTTAGGCGATGAGGGCGCTGAGGAAAAACCGAATGCGGAAAAGAAGAAACGGTTTCCGCCTCGGCCGGAAAAGGATTTGTTGCTGTTTATCGAGGAATTCAGCCGCGAGTTGGAACCGTGGCAACGGGACGTCTTAACGATGATGCGCGAAGAAATGCTGTACTTCTGGCCGCAAATGCAAACGAAAATCATGAATGAAGGCTGGGCAAGTTACTGGCATGCCCGCATTTTGCGCGAGATGGATTTAACAAGCAGCGAAGCGGTCGAGTTTGCCTCTTTGAATGCCAACGTTATTCAACCTTCGCGGCATCGCTTGAACCCGTATTATCTCGGTTTGAAAATATTTGAAGACATTGAACATCGTTATGACCATCCTGATCGCGACATGCAAAACCAAGGCGTCGTCGAAAAAAGCGGCCGGGAAAAAATTTTTGAAGTACGGGAATTGGAATCCGATCCGTCCTTCATTCGTAACTATTTGACGAAATCGCTCGTTGAACGGGAAGATATGTTTTTGTTTCAGAAAAAAGGGCGCGACTATACGATTGTCGACAAACAGTGGGAGCAAGTGCGCGATCAGCTTGTTTCGATGCGCATCAATGGAGGATTTCCCTATATTACAGTCGTCGACGGGGACTACCGCAAGAAAGGGGAACTGTATTTAAACCATTCGTACGAAGGGATCGAGCTGGATTTGAAATATTTGCAAAAAGTATTGCCGTACTTGCATCAGCTGTGGGGAAGACCCGTTCATATGGAAACGGTCGTCGAAGATAAACCGGTGCTCTTTCAATTTGACGGCGTGCACATGACGAGAAGTTATTTGTAAAAACCAATGCCCAGCGCAAATCGGATTTCCTACGTTAAAACTCCGGCACAGCCGGAGTTTTACTATCATTTGGCAAACGGAATTGTACATAACCTTAATCAAAAGTTGCACACTATGCGTATAACGAGGAGGTGAAAATCATGGCTCAAGGCGGAAACAGCAATCAATTGCTTGTTGAAGGTGCTTCTCAAGCAATCGAACAGATGAAGACTGAAATTGCTCAAGAATTCGGCGTGCAACTCGGCGCTGACCAAACTTCCCGTGCTAACGGTTCTGTTGGGGGAGAAATCACGAAACGTCTCGTGACGCTCGCTCAACAACAACTCGGTGGCGCTCGTTAATTTCATATCATGGCTATACAAGCCCTTTCCGCAAGGAGAGGGCTTTTTTTACTGTGTAAAAACCCCCGGCACAATGCCGGGGGCGTATGAAAATCTTTCGGGGGAAAGATTCCTGCTGGTTAACTTAACGGATGCGATTTTCCGTTTCCGGATCAAAGAAATGTCCTTTGTTCAGATCCAAGGCAAGGTCGAGATTCTGGCCGCTTTGCACGTCTGTCCTTGAATCGACGCGAGCGATGAAATCTTGATCTTCAAGTTTCGAATATAAGTAAGTTTCTGCGCCCATTAATTCGGCGACTTCAATGTGAGCGTTAATCTTCGTACCCTGCGACGTTTCAATGAAGACCGGTTCGTCGTGAATATCTTCGGGACGAACGCCGAGTATGAGTTCTTTGTTGTCATATCCTTGATCTTTCAATACTTTCAATTTTCCTTCTGGAACTTCCAATTTCGTGTTGCCGAGGATAAACGTGTTGCCTTCCAAACGGCCGCTCAGGAAGTTCATGGCCGGAGAGCCGATAAATCCGCCGACGAATACGTTTTCCGGCGTATCATACACTTCTTTAGGCGTTCCGACTTGTTGAATGAATCCGTCTTTCATTACGACAATTCTCGTTGCCATTGTCATTGCTTCCGTTTGGTCGTGCGTGACGTAAATCGTCGTTGTTTGCAGCCGTTGATGAAGTTTCGAAATTTCCGCACGCATTTGCACACGCAGCTTTGCGTCAAGATTGGACAACGGTTCGTCCATCAAGAACACTTGCGGATCGCGGACGATCGCCCGTCCGAGTGCGACACGCTGGCGTTGACCGCCGGACAATGCCTTTGGCTTGCGGTCGAGAAACTGCTCAAGTCCGAGAATTTTCGCAGCGTTGTTGACGCGCTTTTGGATTTCGTCTTTTTTAAACTTGCGCAATTTCAATCCGAACGCCATGTTGTCGTAAACATTCATGTGCGGATATAGTGCATAGTTTTGGAATACCATTGCGATGTCCCGATCTTTCGGGGCCACGTCGTTGACCATGCGTTCCCCTATGTAAAGCTCGCCGCTCGTGATATCCTCGAGTCCGGCAATCATTCGCAAAGTCGTCGATTTCCCGCACCCTGACGGTCCGACGAACACGATGAATTCTTTATCGGAGATTTCGAGGTTGAAATCATCAACCGCGGTCGTTTTTCCGTCATAGCTTTTCGTTATGTTGTTCATGTGAATTTGTGCCATTGTTTATCCTCCCAGTTTCGTAACTTGTGTTCCAGTGTAAAAGATGAAAGCGCTCACGTAAACGGAAGGTATGCACAAATTTGGCCGAATGGTTTTGTGCAACGTTCACAAATGCTCTTCCAACAAAGCGAGATAAACGGTAACCGCTTCAGGAAAAGAGCGAATGTCGAGCCCGGTCTTTTCAATGAACTTGTCAAGGCGGTATTGCAAACTGTTCCGATGAATGTACAGTTTCTTTGAAGCCGTCGAAACATTGAGTCCGCTTTTTAAATATTCGAATACACTGTTCATCAATTCTTTGTCGCTGCTCAATTCGCCAAGCAAGCTCCCGACGAGTTTTTTTCGCTCATGCTTTCTCATTTCGGCGAGCACTAAAAAAGGGAGTTGCTCTGCATGAAAATAAACGCTTCGTTCTGGAAAATAACGACGGCATGTTTTGAACCCCGCTTTTTCGGTCGCGAACGTTTCGCGAACCGTTGATGTTCCGTCTAGCCGAAATCCGACATACAAATCCATCGCCGTGTAAAAGTCGCCCGCGATTGTATCGACGAGGTCTTCAAAATGAACGGATTCTTCATGCATCGCATCGAACAGTTCAACGATGACGCCTTGCTGCCCGGTTTCCCACAATATGACGGGATGACCCGGAATTAATCCGTCGACCGCCTCTTCGAACGCCGAATGGTCGATCGACGAATCTTTCACGTAAAAATGGATGAACCGAAACGGTGATTCCGGGGGTCGCTCCGGCGAATCTCCACTCGACGCCGAATACAATACAGAATGCCAGTACGCCGATTTCGGAGGCAAATGCCTTCCCGTTTCAAAAGGCGTGAAAAAAAGGGTGAGCAGTGATTTTTCTCGTTCCGTGAGGACCGACTTTTCAATGCCGAACGACCCGTCTTCCGACTGAAACCAGGCATAGTCTTCCGGATTTTCCGTTTCCGCCGCATCGGCAATGATTTCATTTTTATAAAGCTCAAGCAATTGTTCGATCATCGTGAAATCCTTTCGGCTAAGCCATGGGCACTGAAATCGTGCCGGCCAATTTTTTTATGATAGCAAGAAGTGCGGCCTTATTTATCGTAAACGTGAAAAAGCATCAGTTCGTGTATGTGCGATTCCAAGGTCTTTCGCTTGCTTACCTCAGGCTTAGGGTCTTTCCAGTCGATTTGTCCGTTGTATCGATAAACGGCGCGGAAACAAGTGCCTTCGTGATAAAAAGAGATGCGGTAACTGCGGCGAAAGCTGCCGTCCGTTCGTACCGGTTTAAAAGTAAAATGCTGAATCATCCCGTTCTCCTTTCTCATTCGTTCAACTGTCTCCATGTGCTTGCGAGCCGTTCGGCAATCGGATGCAAAATGCTCTGGTCGTTCGCATATTCCAAGTGTGAGAAAGGGTTCCAGCTCGTCAACCAGCCTCCGGCGTTGACCTGTACGTCTTCGGTGACGGCTCGCTCATAATGTTCGTTCAACGCTTTTAAAGGATAACCGAGGATGTCGTCTTTATCGTAATAATTCCACCACCCTGTCTCGATGTCTGGACAATGAAGGGCAAATTTCGGAGCGGGGACGTAGATGGCGTTGCCGAAATCTTGAAATCGTAAACACCATAAAGGAAGCGAACTGCCAAGGGTGTACAACTGCGCAAGTGTCTCGCCTCTGGCAAGCGCGGATTTTCGCTGGGACGCGCGCACCATTGGCCGAATCTTCTCCGGTTCGTATTGTAAATCATAAAAATAATTGCTCACAATCACCGATCCGAGGCTGTGAGCGATGATGCACAACGGCGCGTCGCCTCCGGCTTCTTCGGACAACTCTTGCAACGATTCGGCGACGACTTGGTGAACGTTGTCATAATTGTGGCGGCGCTCTGCCGTCGGTTGATAAGCGATTGCATCGGCTAAATAGTTGACGACGAAAAGCCGCAGCCGTTTGTAATTCATATCGCCGCTTTGTTCAAGCCTTCGCCATAATTCACGTTCTTCCTTTTCGAAAACGCCGGCCCAATATACGGGCTTGAAAACGAGTTGCGTCGCCGGGTCGCTGCATTGATTTTTTACCAAATCCGAAAACCGGTTTCGAATCGCACCAATCATGGCATCAGCAAAATTTTCTTTCTGACTTCCGATGCCGTGAACGACCGCGATCGCCAATTTGCGCGTCATCTCATCACCTCTTTTCTTATTGTATCGGATTAAAGAACCGCTTCACAAGTTGAAATCGCGTTTGTTGCGCGTTGAATTTTTGAAAATTTTGACATATAATAAAAAAACCCATTCCATGGAGGTGTTCCCGTGCTCATCAAAATGATAGGTGTTGTGCCGCTGATGCTTTCCGTGTCAGCCGTTCTCGTTGTTTGGCAAGGAGGGAACTTGCTCGGGGCGTTCAGTCGTTGGACACCGCACGTTGCCGCCGGGCTGTTGATGGCCGGTTTTCTTATTTCTTGCGTGTTGCTCGGGTTTAAAAGATCGGTCGTACTCTCCGTCGTGAACGTATTTCTCGCCGCTGGTTTATTTTTCGCGGGTGGCGTTATGTTTTGGCTGCTGGTCGCTTCAGGCGTTTGAAAAAGGTTGACAAACGGAGGGGCCGTGTGGTCTAATCTTACATAGATTATTTAACGAAAAAAGCGATGAGCGGAATCGAGTAGCGGTCATTTCCCTGCTTCAGAAAGCTGGTGGTTGCTGTGAACCGGCGCACAAATGACGTGAATTACCTCCGTGAGCTTCCTTTGTGAACGGCGAGTAGCAAAGGACGGTGCAGACCGTTACGCTGTTTGAGCGGAAGACGAATGTCTTCAACAAGGGTGGTACCGCGCGGAATAACCACGTCCCTTACATTTGTAAGGGGCGTTTTTTATTTGACTTACGAAAGGATGATGAATGATGAACATTTTGGATGATCTTGAATTTCGCGGATTAATTAATCAGGTTTCGGATTTGGAAGGGTTGAAGGAACAAACAGAGCAAGGACCGATCACGTTATATTGCGGTTTTGATCCTACGGCAGACAGCTTGCACGTCGGGAGTCTCGTGCCGATTTTGACGCTGCGCCGTTTTCAAGAGGCGGGCCATCGCGTCATTCCGCTAGTCGGCGGCGGCACGGGATTGATCGGGGATCCGAGCTTCAAAGCACAGGAGCGTCAGTTGAACAGCCAAGAAGTCGTCGAGGAGTGGAGCGATAAGCTGAAAAACCAACTGTCGGGCATCGTTAAATTTGAAGGAGATAATCCGGCGAAAGTGGTCAACAACTATGATTGGCTTGGCGGTTTGCAGCTCATTCCGTTTTTGCGTGATGTCGGCAAGCATTTGACCGTCAATTACATGATGGCGAAAGAATCGATGAGATCGCGCGTGGAAACGGGCTTATCGTTCACTGAGTTTTCCTACATGCTCATGCAAGCGTACGATTTCTTGAATTTGTACGATAAAGAAGATTGCCGTCTGCAAGTCGGCGGCAGCGACCAGTGGGGCAACATCACCGCAGGGCTTGAATTGATTCGCCGCGAGGGGAAAGAAGAATCGGCATTTGCGTTGACAGTACCGCTCGTCACGAAAAGTGACGGGACGAAATTCGGAAAAACGGAAAGCGGAGCGATTTGGCTCGACGCGGAAAAAACGACGCCGTACGAGTTTTACCAGTTTTTCTTGAATTCGAGTGACGAGGACGTCGTGAAGTTTTTGAAGTACTTTACGTTCTTGAGCCGGGAAGAAATCGAGGCGCTTGAAGAAAAGGTAAAAGTTGCGCCGGAAAAGCGCGAGGCCCAGCGCACGCTGGCCGAGGAGGTCACGAAGCTTGTGCACGGCGAAGAAGCCTTGAAGCAGGCGATTCGGATTTCCGAAGCGCTGTTTGGCGGAGACGTCGCGGAGCTGACGGCGGCGGAAATCAAGCAAGGCTTCAAAGATGTGCCGTCGTTTGCGATGGCATCGAAAGAAGACGTCGGCTTGATTGACTTGCTCGTGGATGCGGGCGTGTCGTCGTCGAAGCGGCAAGCGCGTGAGGACATTAAGAACGGAGCGATTTACATCAACGGCGAGCGCGACACGGATTTGCAGCGTGTTGTCGGGGCAGACGATCGGATCGAAGACCAGTTTGTCATCATCCGCCGCGGAAAGAAGAAATATTTCTTGATCCATTATGTGTAAGGTTTGTAGAACGGGCCGTGCGGCCCGTTCATTTTTATTGAAATCCGCTTAAGCGATCCATGATGGCGATCAATGTTCGCATGCGCTTCGCTTCAATTTCTTTCTCGTCAAATACCATCGGTTTTGCATTGGCTTCGAACAGCCATAAGTGACCAGACCAGTCGCGTCCGACATCGAAGGAAAGTTCGTACAACGGGTCAATTTCCGATGCCAGTCGTTCAGCCGCGCGGGAACAGATTGATTCGACGGCGGAGAGGTTGACCGGCGGAGAAAGCTTGTCGATGGCGAGCCGCGAGCCGCCGCGCGGAACGTGGGTCGTGATCGCCTTTTCGCCGGCAACGCGGGCGCCGATGCCGGTCAACTGCCACGAGCCGTTAAGTTTTTGCATTAAGACGCGAAAATCATACGGCCGTTTTTCATGCGTATCCAGCGGGATGCGCGGTTGAATGACATAGGCTCGATCGTTCGTGAGCTGTTCGAACCTTTCGCCGAGCGCTTGAAATGTCATAAAGTGCTCGGTTTGTTCATGAGTTTGCACGACAAATGCACCTTGTTCACTCTTTTCGATCGTAAACATGCCGATGCCTTGGTGACCGTCGACGGGCTTGATCATTACCGATGGCCAATGAAGGAGGGCCGACTGCAGCAGTATGACATCGGCATGCAGGGTGACCGGCAAATGTTTCTGCAGTTCGGGGTCACGGGTTAATGTGTCATGAATCGTCCATTTATCAAGGAAACGTCGGTTGAAAAAAGGAATGCCGCACTTGGCGAACCGATTGACTAAGCGATCGTAGGCCGGGCCGATTTCGTCTTCGCGAAACGGCAGACGGTTGTAGACGACATCCGGCAGCGGCATAACCGTCTCAGACCAGCATTCGTCGCGTGCATTGTAAACGCAGCCGGTCACGCTGTCGGCATTAAAGCCTTCATGAGTAAAAACAAACGCGATACCGCCGACGGTTTGCAACGCTTGATGAAGGCGATAGAAGGCGGCGCGATTGCCGGCGAAGGATGATTTACCCGGAGATGTCCAAATGCCGACGAGCGGACCGATCCGATTTTTCGCAGACCGCACTCGAAAGGCGACCGCCGGCAGGAAAGGCCGAGTGGTTAACGGCTGTTGATTCTTGCCCCAGACGAATGTTTTCCCCGCGCGGCGGTGACTCCATTTTTTTTGCAACGGTTCAAAATAAATGAACATCATGCGTAAATCATCGCTGGTTGGCGCAGCTGCGTTTCCGTTAAATGAACCGCATATGCCAGAGGCAGCCGCCGGGACAACGCTTCGGCTTCTTTCAGTTTCGGATGGGCGAAAATGTGTCTCCCAGGTTTCGCGTTCGCTTCGAATAGCCATACCTTGCCGTTGATATCGATGCCAAGGTCGAACCCAATTTCTCCGATGAATCCTTCAATGTTTTCATCGATCGCCTGACTGATCGTTAACGCCGCTTCCTTTAAGATGGTTTCCGCTTCGCGTGCTTTATCGACAGGACGAAGCACTTCGTCGATCGTTTTCACACGGCCGCCGTATTTCAAATGCGTCGTTACGCTGCCGCTGCCTGCGACTTTTGCCGCGAGGGCGCTTACTTGCCAATCTCCGTAATCGTTTTTGTTTGTGTGGACGCGGAAGTCGACGACGCGATCCTCATCTCGCATTAACTCGATACCTTGCTGTGCAAGCAAATGCTTCAGCCGGTTTCCCGGAAATTGGTGGGCAAGCAGGTTGTTCAACGAATGAAACCGGCGCAAGCGGTTTTCTCCGCCGTCATGAAAGCGGCAAAAATATTGCTCACCGTCTTTCGAGCGAATGATCTGATGAATGCCGAGGCCAAGGCTGCCTTTCGCCGGTTTCACATAAACTTGCCGATGAGCGGACAACATTGCGGCAATCGTCGCTTCATCCGGAGCTGCCTGTGTTTCCGGCAAATAATGGACGACACGAGCATCGCCGCGCAGTTTTTCATGAATGTCCCATTTGTCAAAAAATCCAGGATTGAACCACGGAATCCAATAGTCATTTTGCAGCTTATGTTTCACGCTGCGCATGAGGGGCAACCGTTCGGTACGCCGATTTGGCAGCCGGTCATAAACAACGTCGGGAAACGGGACCTTCCGTTTTTCCCATCCGGTTGGGTGATAAAAATACCCTTCGATCGTTCCTGTTCCCCAGTCGATTTGATGGCTGCCGAAAAGGTAACAAAAGGCGCCGACTTCGGAAGCGGCCGATAAGGTTTTCGCGAACAGCCGCGTGCGTTCCCCGACCGGGCGCTGCGGGTGATCCGTAAAACCAGCGGTAAAAATGCCGATGAGCGGCCCGAGCTGCAAGGTGTCGCCGCGAACATAGACGTGAACGTATTCTTCCAAGGGAAGACGGAGCGCTTCCCAAACGTCTTCCGAAATGCCCAGTTCGCTGCCTGAGTCGTAATGGATTCGGCAAGGCGTGTTTCGCGTCGAAAAGCCGATCCAGGAAAGGGTCCGGGGAACGGCATCGCGCAAACGATCCGGGAGGAAGACGGTGTTTGAGCGGTTATTGACTTTTTGCAGTTTCACGAGTGGTGTCATGTTCCGTCAACTCCTTCTGCTTGAGCAAATGCCTCGCATAGGCGAGCGGGGTTTCGGCGAGGGTTTCTAAACTCGTTTTTCCGCCCTCCAGCAACGTGCGATGGCCGGGTTTGGAATTCGCCTCCAGAATCCATACACCTCCGTCACTGCCGACGCCAATATCGATTCCGAGTTCGAAGAGAGGACCGAACACCGATTCCAACCGATGCGGCAAGTATTCGACGATCGAATCGATCTCTTCTTTCACGAATGGCCGCTGATGCCCGGGCATGGTTTCGAGCCATTCGCCGAATGAGGAAAGTTTTCCGGAACTGTGCAAATTCGAAACGAGACAACCTTTTTTTCCGGTGCGGACGCCGCGCCCTTCTTCCCGCCATAGCCCGTGTTCGTTTTTTTGGACGACGATGCGAACATCGAAAGGTTGGCCGTCCTGGTTTTGAAACTTCAAAAACGGTTGAACGAGAAACGCCGACCGTGTTAATTGCGAAAACAGCCATTTTCGGAACAATGAACGAGCGGGGAAGGTTTTGTGGACGGTTTTCCCTCGCCGATCGGAGCGAACGGTGATACCGCCGCCTTCGCTCTCAGCAACAAAAATGCCTTTTCCTTGCGAACCGCTTTCGGGTTTGAAAAGAATACGTCCGCGCTTATTCAAATGTTCGAGGATCGTGTCGGCTTCCGTTGCATGCACGGTGTCGATCAAATAATTTTTCAAATAATCGTCCTGTTGCAAGGCTTTATGGACCTTCCATTTGTTTGGCAGTCCGAATCCGAGAAACAACGTTTTGTTTTTCAGCCAATCGACGATCGGCGCGTTCGTTTTGAACGAATGCCTAGATGAATAAAAACAGCGGTCGTAAAGAACGTCGGGAACTTTAAATGTGTCCGTGCGCCATCGCTCACTATCGGCGTCGAACGTTTTTCCGGAGATGTGTTCGGTATAAGGATCAATGTGTGACGGAATAAACTTGCGTACTGTAAACTCATAGGATGCGGCAATTTTCCCGATCGTATTGTAGTACGAAAGTTCTTGGTTTTCATTGAGAACAACGATGCCGAAATCGTTCATTTGTCTTCACCTGCGTTTCTTATGAATTCGTAAATCGTGCCAAATAACAGCCGTAGTCGATGATCGCTTTTGCCGAAGGGCGAATCGCGTTCGTTTCGTTTGCCGGATCAAGGTCTTTCGACGGTTTCGTGTTCACTTCAAGCAACCACGGTTTGCCTTCCAGGTCCAGCGCCAGATCAATGCCCAGTTCCCCATATCCATCTTCGGTGTGCAACGAAATTAATCCGGCGATTTCGAGAGCAAGTTCTTTCATCAAACGATGAATGTGTTTCGCCTCCGGTTCATAAAATGTATCCTGCAGCACGTCCCGGACGGAGCGGATTGTCCCGCCTTGAGCCAAGTTAGAAACGAACTGTTCTTCGGAAGAAACACGAGCGACACCAGAAGTCAGCCGCCACGATCCGTCTCTTCCTTTATTGCAAAGCATGCGAAAATCAAGCGGTTTCTGCCGGGTGTTCAACAACGGCACCCCTTGCTGAACGATGTAAGCTTGCCGTTCCAGCCGTTTCTGCAGCAGAAACGCGAGATCACCGGCGTTGTCGAATTCTTTTTGTTCGAAATCATCACCTGCTGTATGGTCCAGCCGAATCGACTGCTCGCCTTTTTCTACGCGCAAGATTTGCTTGCCTTGGCTTCCTTCCGTGGGTTTAATAAACAGACGGCGATGCCGCGACAACATGTCTTGCAAAGTTTCACCGTTTTTGTACAGGACCGTTTCCGGCAAATGCGGATGAAGTTCGCGATGCTTCCATAAAATTTGTTGAACTTGCCATTTGTCTAAATAGCGGGTGTTAAAATAATGAATGTTTTTGTCCCGCAAACGTTGAGCAAAAAGTTCCGTAGCTCGAAGTTTTTCAAGGTTGCGCTGGCCGATGCGGTTGTGAACGACATCGGGCGCGGGCAGTTGGCGGCGAATCCATGTGTTGCGGCGTTTTATATAGCCGATTGCGGAATCCCGGCGCCAACCGTTCAAGCTGAACACGTAAAACAAAACGTGTTCACTTGAACTGTAACGGGCCAATTCATCAAAATACGCTTCCAAAGGTCCGTCTATGGAATCGTTCTTTAAATAAGTCAACACGGCAATGATCGGCCCGAGGGAAAGACAGTTTTGCACAGGATCGTACGCGAGTTTCAAGCTCAGTGGTTCAGCCGGCAAATGGAAGGCTTGCAGCACTTCCGAATGAAGCTCGAGAACCGGCGGATTTCCGTGAGAAACAGGTTCACAGGTGACGGTTAGTTGTTTTTGTCCGCATTTCAGACCGATCGGCTGCGCCTTTTCGAGATGCCAATGATCGTAAAGGTGTCGGCTGATTGAAACGGGGGGACGGGTACCCGCCGCCGGTTCGACGATCACGTTTTGAATGTGCACGACGTTTCACCTGCTGCTGTCGTAATCATTTTCAAGCGGAACCCGATTGCACGTATAAGGCTTTACCGGGCATTCGTTGATAACGTATACTATGGGGAAATAGCGGAAATTGTGAGTTCGGAAGGTTGGTACGGCAATGAACATCTGGATTGAAATCATTTTGTTGACGGGTATCGGCGCGCTGATCGGAGGCGTGACCAACTCTTTGGCCATTAAAATGTTGTTTCGTCCTTATCATCCGAAATTTATCGGAAAGTGGCGGCTTCCGTTCACGCCAGGGTTAATTCCGAAACGGCGGGAAGAGTTGGCTGAACAGCTTGGGAAAACGGTGATGGACCATTTGCTGACCCCGGAGAGCATACGCAGAAAACTTCGCGATGAACAGTTTCAGGCGGAAGTTTTGGCGTGGGCGAGGAAAGAAATCGCGGACCGGATGGAGCAGTCAATCAGTCTTGAACAGTGGCTTGAACGAGAACTCGGGTTGATCGGGACAAGTGATACATGGGATCGGAAATTAAAAGCGGTGATTGCGGATAAAATTGCGGCGAATCGGAGTCGTTCGCTTGCCGAAGTTCTTCCAGGGAAATGGCAGGCGAAGATTGAAGAAAAGCTGCCGCTTTTGGCTGATTATGCCGCCTCGGAAGCGGCGCGATTCATTGAAAGTCCGCAAGGACGGACGAAAGTGCGGGCGTTCATCCAGCAATTTTTCGCCGGACGCGGCATGTTCTCGAACATGCTGCAAATGTTTTTCGGTAATGAAAGCATGGAGGAGCGGGTGCGTACGGAACTCGTGAAATTGCTGAACCAGCCGATGTTTCGTGATGTTATCCTGCTTTTTATCGAAAAACAATGGTCGGAGCTGCGCGAACAACAGTTGGACATATTCCCTTTGGAGGCGATCGCCGGTAAAGTCGAGCAACAAGTGAATGCGAACATTCCTGTCAAACGCTGGTTGCATCAGCCGATCGCGGAAACAGCCGCCCCATTTCGGGATCGGATTCTTGATCAAGGCGTACCGCTGTTGGTCGACAAAGGCGTGGCGTTTCTCTCGCTGCGGCTCGCCGGGTTGCTGCAACGGCTTCATCTCGGAGACGTCGTGAAAAAACAAGTCGAAACGTTCGCCGTCGAGCGTTTGGAACAACTCGTCCTGTCGATCTCTCGGCGGGAATTTAAAATGATCACGTATCTCGGTGCGTTGCTCGGCGGCTTGATCGGCATCGTCCAAGCGTTATTGCTGCAACTGTTCGGTGGATGAGCCGTCTTCTGCTGAAATCGGCATCGATCAATGGTATAGTGGGAACTGAGTCTCATGACGGAAATGCGGCCGGCGCAAAAAGGTGTCGGCTGTTGAACGGAATGCAGCGGAAAAATCAAAGGAGGACCCACCGATGGCTAATTTGTACGACAGTGCGTATGATCTGGAGAACGCGATTCGCGAGAGCGATGAATATGTGGAACTGAAGCAAAGCTACGAGCGGCTTGAACAAGACGAAACGGGCAAGAAAATGTTCGACAACTTTCGCAGCCTGCAATTGACGCTGCAGGAAAAGCAAATGAAAGGCGAGCAAATCAGCGAAGAAGAGGCGAAGGCGGCGCAGCAGCAAATGCAGGTAGTGCAGCAACATGAGGGCATTTCGAAATTGATGGCGGCCGAGCAAAAAATGAGCGTGATCATCAACGATTTGAACCGCATCATCACGAAACCGTTGGAGGAAGTGTACGGAAATCCGGAAGAAGCAAAATAAAGAAACGCGAAACCCCGCGCTGTGGCGCGGGGTTTCTGATTCTAAACGCCCGTGCAGCCGCATAGCATTTTTATGGAAGCCTTCATTTGTCTCGCAACTTTAGACTTTGCATCAGGAAGAGGGGGATGATTGTGGTTTACAGAATGCTTGCCCTTGATATCGACGGCACTTTGCTCCACAGCAACGATCGCCTCGATCGGCGTACGAAAGACGCGATTGCGTTCGTGAAAAGGAAAGATGTTTACGTAACGCTCGTGACGGAACGGCATTTCCATTCGGCCAAAAAAGTAGCGAAGGCGCTGAAACTCGACACGAAACTCATTACGCAGAACGGGGCGTTCATCGCTTCGGAAATGGATCAACCGTTGTATGAAAAGCGACTGAGCGCGGAACTTGTCAATGACATCGTCGACGTTCTTGAAGATTTCGATTGTCATGTCCGGGTCTCGCACGAACGATTTTCCGTCGGGAACCGGGTTCGCCAAAAAAGCGAACTGATCGCGAAAATGACGATCGGCATGACCGATCCGCTGTTTTACCCGGTCACGTTCGTCGACTCGTTAAGCGATTATTTGGTGGATCATTCGATTGCACCGACGAAAGTCGATGTTCACTTTTTCGATCAAAAGGAAAGAGACGCCGCCATGGCTGTCATGCGCTCGGAATTTCCGGAGACGACCGTCAGCTGCAACGGAAAAGAATGCGAAATCGTCGCAGAAAGGGTTTCAAAAGCGAACGGATTGGCGATGTTGGCCGAAGCACTCGGAATCCAAGATCATGAAATCGTAGCGGTTGGTGATTCGTGGAATGACAAAGAAATGATTGCTGCTGCCGGATTGGGCGTAGCGATGAAAAACGCGCCGCGGGAAGTGAAAAATATCGCCGATTGGGTGACGCGTTCCAACGATCAAAACGGAGTTTCGTTCATGGTGAAGGAAGTGTTTCGCAAACAGTTGGGGAGGACGTTCACCGCTAAATATGTCGATAAATAAAAGAAAACGACGAACGATTTTCCGTTTCCAAGGCAGGCGGCGGGACGAGATGCATCGAAGACATAAAATGAAGCATAGCGCTTCAAAACCAAGGTTAAGGAGGATTCATCTTGGAACACACGTTGGAATTGCGTCCGAAAGTCGCCGAATTTTTGCGGGGCACGAAAAAGTTGTCCATCAACGGGCAGTGGGTGGAGTCGGTAACGGGAAAAACGTTCGAAACGCTCAATCCGGCCACAGGCGAACAACTCGCCGTTGTGAGTGAAGCGAGCGAGGCGGATGTCGACGCGGCGGTGCGAGCGGCACGAAGAGCCTTCGACGAGGGGCCGTGGGCAACCATGAGTGCGGCTGAAAGAAGCCGGCTCATTTACAAGCTGGCGGACTTGATCGAGGAGAACAAGGAAGAATTGGCTCAGCTCGACACGCTCGACAACGGAAAACCGATCCGCGAGACGAGGGCGGCCGACGTACCGCTGACGATTGAGCATTTCCGTTATTATGCGGGGTGGTGCACGAAAATCGTCGGACAGACGATTCCGGTACAAGGTGAGTTTTTCAATTATACCCGGCATGAACCGGTCGGGGTCGTCGGGCAAATCATTCCATGGAACTTTCCGCTGTTGATGGCGGCCTGGAAGCTCGGTGCAGCACTCGCGACCGGTTGCACGATCGTTTTGAAACCGGCGGAACAAACGCCTCTTTCGGCTTTGTATTTAGCCGGGTTAATCAAAGAAGCCGGTTTCCCGGAAGGCGTCGTGAATGTCATCCCCGGGTTCGGGGAGACAGCGGGTGCGCCGCTCGCGAACCATCCGGACGTGAACAAAATCGCTTTCACAGGATCGACGGAAGTCGGCAAGTCGATCATGAGCCGTGCTGCCGGGAATTTAAAGAGAGTCACTCTGGAACTCGGCGGAAAATCGCCGAATATCATTTTGCCTGACGCCGATATGGAACGGGCGATTCCCGGAGCGATGACGGGCATCATGATGAATCAAGGCGAGGTTTGCAGTGCCGGTTCGCGGTTGTTTATCCAAAAGAAATCGTTCGACAACGTCGTTGCCGATCTCGTCTCGCATTCGAAAAGCATTAAGCAAGGGGCGGGTTTGAGTAACGATACGCAAATGGGGCCGCTCGTTTCGAAGGAGCAGCAAGATCGCGTTGTCAACTATATTAACAAGGGGAAAGAAGAAGGAGCGGAACTGCTCACCGGAGGAAAACATACGGAAAAAGGGTATTTTGTCGAACCGACGGTGTTTGCCGACGTCGATGATCAAATGACGATTGCGAAAGAAGAGATTTTCGGGCCGGTCGTTTCGGCGATGCCGTTTGAAGATCTTGATGAAGTGATCCGGCGGGCGAACGACACCGAATACGGTTTGGCGGCGGGATTATGGACGGAAAACGTGCGAAACGCTCATTATGTGGCGAATCGTCTGCGCGCCGGAACCGTTTGGGTGAATGCCTACAATGTGTTTGATGCCGCGTCGCCGTTCGGCGGTTTCAAGCAGTCCGGATTCGGCCGCGAAATGGGTTCGTACGCGTTAAACAATTATACGGAAGTGAAAAGCGTTTGGATCAACATGAATTAATTGAACATGCGGTTGGGGCGGAAGCACGGGATCTGTGCGTCCGCCTGTTTTCATGCGCATGGCATTCAACTCGTGCCAAGTTTTCTTGATTTGCATTGCAATTCAAAATCATTTGAAGTATTATGGTGGTTACAAATATGGAGGGGAACCACAATGAGAGAGAAAATCGGTTATTTAGGACCGAAAGGAACGTTTACGGAGACGGCGGCGTGCGCCTTGTTTCCGGACGATGATTTGGTCCCGTGCACGACGATTCCGCAATGCATGGAAGCGGTTGAAGAGGAGAGACTCGACTATTGTATCGTTCCGCTTGAGAACGCGATCGAGGGGTCCGTCAACTTAACGATGGATTATTTGTTTCATGAAAAAAAACTCGCGATCGTTGCCGAGGTTGTTGTGCCGATTCGCCAGCATTTCATGGTTCACCCTGACCGGGTGGACGATTGGAGAGCCGTTGAGCGCGTTTATTCGCATCCGCAAGCCATTTCGCAATGTCACCATTTCTTGAAGAACGTTTTTCCGGATGCCGCCACGCATTTTACAAATTCCACGGCATCAGCGGCTGAGTACGTCCAACAGCATCCCGAAGAAAACGCGGGAGCGCTTGGCAATGCGCTGGCCGCGAAGATGTATGGTCTCGTACCCGTGAAGCAGGACGTTCACGACTATACGAATAATCATACGCGATTTGTCGTTCTACATCGCGAAACGGTTCCGTTTCATTCCGAGTATGCGAAATATGTGCGCGACAAGACGACGCTGACCGTCACGCTGCCTTCCGATTTTTCAGGTGCCTTGCACCAAGTGTTGTCCGCTTTCGCCTGGCGGCAGCTGAACTTGTCGAAGATCGAGTCGCGTCCGACGAAAACGGGGCTCGGCAATTATTTCTTCATCATTGATATCGAAAAGAAAATGGACGATGTAATGATTCCCGGTGTGAAAAAGGAACTGGAAGCGCTCGGCTGCCAAGTGCACATCGTCGGCAGTTATCCGTGTTACAGAGCGTCCGAAATGTTAATGAGCGCAGGAATCAACAACATCGTCGGTGTTCATTTGTTTTTGAGTGATCGTTAAAATGTTCTTTCGATGGATCATCGAGAAGATGGTATTTCGAAAGAAGGTTCTTGAACAAGAAGAAAGCTCTCCGCGGCTGCAGCGTCGGAGAGCTTTTTGTGCGTAAATTAGCGGTGAAACAAGAGCAATTGGCCCTTCGGAGATGTCAGGCGGCTCGTGTGATGTTCAAAACCTTTCTCTTTCAGCTGCTGCTCGGCCAACGCTTTTGCTTCGTGATCGTTCGCGGCTTCGATTTTTTCATTCAGCAGCGTTTCCCCGTTTTTCGCAAAGACCGTCAATCCATAACTATTCATCCGGCGCAACCCCTTTCTTTTTTTACAAAAAGCGGGAACTTTCCCGTCGGTCAATCGTTATCTTCATTAAAGCATACGTTAAGCGGTTTCACAATTGAAGATCTTTAACGGAGGAGGCATGCTATGAACCCTGCAATGGAACGGTTTCAGCGTGTTCGTGTTCGAAGTCTTGTGTTTTGGTTTTTTGTGTACTTGATCGTTTATTTTATCGCGGGGCTTGTCCTTTTCAATGCGGAGGAGCCGCCTTATTTTTCCTGGTTTTTTTATGGCTATTTTATCGTTTGGATGATTTGGAAGCTGAAAAGAAATGACATTCGTTTCCGAGAATTGATGGGAAGCGTTCGGACGTTGCAAAAATGGTATCTCATCCCCGTAATCGTTGTTTGTTTGCTCGTTTTTTCCATTGGATCGGTGTTCGTGACATTTGATTTGATGTCCTATTGGTTCCCGTCTTATATTTTGCAATTGCTGAATCAGACGGAGCCTTCCATGGGTTTAGTCATTGGTTTGGTTGTGGCTCCGATTATCGAAGAATTGCTTTTCAGAGGTGTCTTGCTTCATCGCTGGACGTATAAATGGGGACCGCGCCGCGCGATTGTTTTTTCTTCCCTTTTGTTTGGGGTGCTTCATGCTGACATTGTTGGTGCCACCGTTTTCGCAATTGTCATGTGTATCCTTTACATCCGAACGGGCTCACTTTTAGTGACGATGTTGTGCCACGTATTCAATAATTTCGCCGCTACTGCGATGGATTGGATCCCGTTATTTCGATGGGACGGCCCAATTACGATCAACCGTCTTCATTCCTTGCTGCCCTACGGATTCATTTTGCTTGTCATCACGATACCAATTCTACTTATGTTGTTAAAAAAATACTCGCTTCCCCGTCAGCCGATCATGCCGGTCACCCAAAATCATTGATGGGAACATGCGCTCTCTTATGGTAAACTTAGGGGAGAAAGGCGGGGAAGTCATGCCATCCATTCGATTCATTCATTGTGCGGATCTCCATTTGGACCGCCCGTTCCACGGTCTCGCCGACTTGCCGCCGTTATTGGCTGAACGGGTAAGAGAAAGCACGTTTCACTCGTTTCGTCGGGTTGTCGACGCGGCATTGCGGGAAGCGGTCGATTTTGTCATTATCGCGGGCGACTTGTTTGACGGATCGTTTCGCAGCTTGCGCGCGCAAGTTCGTTTTCGCAATGAGACGGATCGGCTGCGCGATGCCGGTATCCAAGTGTATGTCGTACACGGAAACCACGATCCCCTTGGCGGAGAATGGACGGCGCTCACATGGCCGAAAAACGTACATACCTTTGGGGCCGAAGTGGAAATGAAACCGTTTCGGAAAAACGGGGAAACGCTTGCGTATTTATACGGATTCAGTTATCGGGAGCGGACGGCCGAGAACCAGCTATCTTTTTATAAAAAAAAGCCCGGAGCCCGATTTCACATCGGAATTTTGCACGGTCAGGAATCAAGCGGTTCAGGCGAGGGAGTGCCTTATGCTCCTTTCAAAACGTCGGACCTGCTTGAGAAACGGTTTGATTATTGGGCGCTCGGCCACGTGCATCAGCGAAACATTTTGCACGAAAATCCGTACATCGCATACCCGGGCAACATTCAAGGTTTGTCAGCTAAAGAAACCGGCGAAAAAGGATGCTTGCTCGTCGAAATGAGCGACGCGGGGACTGACATCCATTTTTTGAAAACGAACGAGATTGCATGGCGGGACGGTTTCGTTTCCATCGACGAATTCGAGTCTGTCGACGAACTCATGCACGCTTGTGAACTTTTGTGCGAAAACGAACGTTCCGGCTCCGGATGCTTGCTGACGATCCGTTTCGGCGGAAACGGGCCGCTCCATCGCGCGGTTGCGGATGAAACGGTCATGGAAGATTTGCTTTCATCGCTCAGGGATGGCGAACAAGAGCGGGATGATTTCGCGTGGGTCGTAAACTATGCCAATGACGCCCATCCCGATTGGAACCGCGACGAATGGAAACGGGAAAATCATTTCATCGCCGACCTGCTGCGTGTCATCGACGAAGACATGCAGGAAGACGCGCTCGAACCGCTGTTGGAAAACCGAAACACGCATCGTTTCGCGAAACCCTTGCTTGCTGAGCGCCGGGAGATTGTGAAGGAAGCCGAGCGCTTGCTGCTGTCGGAACTGCTTGCCAAAGGAGATATTCAATGAAACTGCGAACCATCGACATTTCCCATTACGGCTGTTTCCGTGACTGGCGGCTGACATTTCCCGGCACCGGTCTTCAAGTTGTTTACGGGCTCAATGAATCGGGAAAATCTACGATGATGCGATTCATTTACGACGTATTATTCGGATTTTCAACGAAATCGCCGGGCATTTCAGAGGCGGGTTCGGATTTCGGCGGAAGGCTGACGTTTGTGACGGCGGACGGAGAAACGGTTACGTTCTCGAGAAATGGCACCAAAGGAAGCGGGCGATTGACGGTCGATTTGCCGGACGGCAGTCAGAGCGGAGAACGAACCGTTGCCAAATGGTTTCCGGGTCTTGATGAAACGTTGTTCCGTGCGATCTTCTGCTTTGATCTTGATGGTTTGCAAGGGTTGGAGCGGATCGGAAGCGAAGAGATGAACGATTACTTGTTTCATGCCGGTATGAGCGGCGACTTCCCGATCAAGGCGATCGAAAAACAATTGGAGAAAAAAATCGAAGAACGATACAAGCCGAAAGGGCGCAAACCGGTGATGAACCGCAAGCTTGAGCAGCTGTCGGCTCTCGAACGGGATATTCGCGAATGGGATAAGAAAATCGGAAGCCACGACGAGCTTGTCAGCGAACTTGAAACGTTGCAAAACCGGCTGCGGCAAATGGAGGAAGAAAAAGCCGCGCACCGGGCGGAAATCCGTCGATTGGAAAAAAGACAATGGCTTGCGCCGTTCGTACAGGAACGCGAACAGTGCCGCGAGCGTTTGCAAACGCTTGGGGAAGTCGATCCGTTTCCTGAAGACGGATTGCCGAGGTACGAGCAATGGAATGCGAAGGCGGTTGCCTTGCAAGCGGAGGCCGCCGATCTGGAAACGAAACGAGATGCCGCGAAACGGGAAGCGAATGCGATCGCTGTGCGGATGGACTTGTTTCGTTTCCAAGCGGACGTACAACGCGAAAAGGACGAAGAAAGCTTAATGCGCAACAAAGAAGGTGTGCGGGAAGCGCTGCGGTCGGAAGTGCGATCAGAGCGGGAAGCGTTGGCGGCGGTACTGGAAGAGCTCGGACCGGCTTGGACGGAAGACCGGTTGGCGGCGGCCGACACGGGTCATGAAGCGGAGCAAGCACTGAACGGGCTTCTCGGCGAGTTGCAGGAAGCGGAGCAGCGCTGGCGGCTGACGGAGGCAGAGCGCGAGAGGGTGGAACGGCAATGGAAGGAGAGCGAAGCGGAACGGGAACGGCTGCGGCGAGCGAAGCTCGCCGAAGGCGAACGCGAGCGGCTTGCGGCGGCGAAAACGCCGGCAGGCGTTTTCGGGTGGGCCGGCGCTGCGGCGCTGACTGTCGCGGCCGCCGTTCTCTTCTTTGCCGCCGGTTCGTTGTTGGCGGCGGCGGTCGCGACAGCAGCTGCAGCGGGGGCGGCAGCCTTTGCCGCGACGCGTGCGCCGCGCGGCGGGGAAATGGAGCGGCGTTTAGCCGCGGACGAGCGTGTGCGCGAGGAGTGCGCGATCGCGGAGGATCGCGCGGAGCGGTTGCGTGAGCAGCGTGAAGCGGCAGTGGAAGCGTCTGAAGCGGTCCGGCAGCGGAAGAAACGGCTGACGCGGCAATTGGCCGCGTGGGCGGAGAGGTATGGTTTCGCGGAGGAATCCGTTTCGGAAGCGAGCGCTGCGGTTGTGTTTGCAGGCGTAAGGGAAGCGAAGAAGCGGATGCGTCGGGCGTGTCGGGCCGAGGAACAGCTGCGGCAGGTGGAAACGGAATTGCAGGCGCGGGAGACGAAGCTAGCGAAGCTGGCGGAAGCGTTTGGCCTAGAGGGGGCGAGCGGGAGTTCCGCGTTGTACCGGATGATCGACGTGCTCAAGGAAGAACAGGTTGCGGCGGGCAGGAAGCAGGCGAAGCAGGAAGAAGCGGACCAATACGACAGGCAGCTGACGGCGCTGAGGGAGAAGATCGCGCGGTATGAAGCGGAGTGCGTGTTGTTGCTGGAGCAGGCGAAAGCGGCAGATGAGGACGAGTTCCGCAGGAAGGCGAAGGTGCATGAGGAAAGGCGGAAGCTGGCGGAGCGCGTCGCGGAGGCGGAGGCGAGGATGAAGGCACTTGTTCCGGAGGAAGCGGAGCGGCGGCGGTTGATCGCCGATCTCGAGGAGCGCGACGTGGACGAGGAGCGCGAGGCGGCGCTGCTCGAGGATGAATTGGAGCGGCTCACGGCGGAAGAGGGCGAGGTTCATGCGGAAACGGCGGAAAAGCGGGAGCAGGTGAGGAGGCTACGCGAAGGTGGTACGTATGAGCAGTTGAGGCATGAGTATGCCGGGAGAGAAGCAGAGTTTTTGGAGGAAGCGAGAAAGTGGGCAGTGCACCGGACGGCGTTGGCGGTTTTGAAAAAAACGAAGGAGCGGTACCGGAGCCGGCGGCTGCCGGGGGTATTGGCGAAGGCGGAAAGCTTTTTTCGAACGATGACGAACGGGGAGTTCGAGAAAATTTATTTGACGGATGACGACGGTTTTGTGGTCGAGCGCGGGGACGGACGGCGGTTGATTCCGGAGCAGTTGAGCCGCGGCACCGCCGAACAGTTGTATTTGGCGCTGCGGCTGGCGCTTGCCGGTCATTATGAATCTCCATCGCCGTATCCGTTGATTGTGGACGATGTTCTCGTAAATTTCGATCATTCACGAACGGATCGTGCAATTGAGGTTTTCCGTGAGGCGGCGCGCGATCATCAAATCGTATACTTCACATGCCACCGTCATATGTTGGCTCATTTTTCTAACAACGAAACCGTTTCGATCCTTGGCGGTGACACCGTTTCGACGAGCTCCCGGTCCATTCTTGAGGACGAACTTCAGCGGACAGGAAAGGATGGTCATTGAATCGATGAAGGACGACTGGAACGAATATCAGAGCTCGAAAGAGCAATTCATTCAAAGCATCGCGAAAAACATGACGCTTTACGGGATTACGCCTTCCATCGGGCGTTTGTTCGGCATCCTTTACTTTTCGGACGAACCGATGACGCTCGACGACATGAGGAAGGAACTCGGCATGAGCAAAACGAGCATGAGCACAGGGGTTCGTGCGTTGCTTGACAAAAAAATGGTCGAGCCGGTCTTTAAGAAGGGTGTGCGCAAAGATTTGTACCAAACGGAAGAAGATTGGTACAAGTCTTTCACCGCGCTGTTTTCGCGTACGTGGAAAAAAGCAACAGAAACGAACATTGAAGAAATGGAAGAAGTCACGGAGAAATTGAACGAAATCTTGGCACGTACCGAAGAGGAGAAATTGAAAGACAAGATTGTCGAGGATTTGAAGCGGCTTGAATATGCCCGCGACTATTACAAATGGCTGCTTCGCTTCGTCATGATCATCGAGTCCGGGGAAATTTTCGAATACGTCCCCAAACACGAGTGATCGCGCCAAAGAGGTGATTGTCGAATTGCAACAAGTAATATCAATATCATTCAATCAGAGAAGAAATGACCGTTCTTGAGCTCAATTCCAATAAAAATTAACGTCGGCATGTTCGACGATCCGGCCGCTGTCAAGGAAAAGAGGATCGGACCGAAAAAAACAGCGGAAAGCTGACAAGTCCTCGACGAAGGCCGAGGACTTACTTGCCGGCTATTCCTCGGAACGCACCCATTGCGGATAAATCGGAGCGAGCGCTTCGGACGGGTCCGCTTGGATGCCGTACGGAGGGATCGGATACCGTAAACCGTTTTCCGCTAAACGCTTAAGACCGTCAATGCCTTTTTGCAAATCCACAGGTGGAATGGCCATCAACAATTCATCGTCAGAAACTCCGCCGTATCGACGCTCCGCATAGCAGGGGAGCGAAAGACTCGGCTTTCCCGTCGTTAACGCGCGTGCCCATGAATCCGCGCACGCGCTCTCGCCTGCGACACTCCATTCAAATTTTTCATACCGGTTCCATTGCAGCCCGTTAATGAGCAAGATCATTTGCCCCGGGGTGGCGTAAATGAGACAAATGTCCGGCGGTTGCAAACGTTCGGACGCAAGCGGGGAAACGGCAAGCGCTTCGTATCGACCGTACTGGACGACGTCTAATGCCCTTTGATGTGCGGCGGAATCTTCGCGGTTTTCAAACCAGACGCCTTCCATTGCATCCCCCGAATACCAATCTTCCTCTTGTGCCATTAAGCCGGCGATCGCCCCGCATTGTTTCATTGCCAAATCGTCGGCGGTGATGCCGACCGTCCAGCCTAGCCTGGCGGCTTGCGCCACGACCTGGTCCAACAAGTGTTTTGCTGCTGGACGGCGAATGCGTGGAACCGCTTTCATTTGTTCGGCTGTTTCAAACCATTTCATCCCAATCGGGATCGTTTTCAGTTTCAAGAGCCGATATAAATTGTCGGCCGTTTCTCTTCCGTTCCAGTTCGAAACGTGCTGTTTCCCCAATGCGTTCTCCTCCTTTTCTTTATCTTCCGCTTATTTTCCGAACGTGTCAATCCACCGTGGCCGTTTTCGTTGTTTTTCGACGCGAGGTATGATAGATTAAGCTTGACAATCAAGGGGAGCTGGTGATGCCCGGCTGAGAGGGACCCGCGCAAGGGACCGACCCGAATAACCTGATCTGGGTAATGCCAGCGGAGGGAAAATGAGCGAACCGCTTATCGTGAAGCGGGTATTCTTTCGTGCGCAGTCAAAACCAATCCAGATCAGGATTGGTTTTTTTATTTTTGAGGAGGATTGGAAATGGCGAATGCAAATGTGAGTGTGCAAGTGTTACCGCGAATGAAGGGGGACCGTGATCTTTATGCAGTTGTGGATAAGGCGATTGAAGTGATCGCTGAGTCCGGCTTAAAGTATGAAGTCGGTCCGATGGAAACGACGATTGAAGGGGATTACGACGAAATTATGCCGATTGTGAAAAAGGCGCAGGAAGCGGTGATCGCAGCCGGCAGTGATCGCGTCATGACCATTGTAAAAATTGACTATTGTCCGGCAGGCGTGACGATCGATGAAAAAATCGGGAAGTACCGTGGGTAAGCCGCTCAAAACGATCTATCCGCCGGTTCTCCTCGCTGCCGTCATTTTGTTGCTGTGGGAAGGCGGGGTACGGCTGGCGCATTTGGAAACTTGGATTTTGCCGGCACCTTCAGAAATTTTACGGGCACTTTGGGTGAATCGAAGCTTGATGGTGCAGCACATGAAACCTACCTTGCTCGAAACGTTGGCCGGTCTTGCGGCCGGAACGGCGGCTGCCATTGTCTTGGCATGTGTGATTCAGCTTTCAGACTGGCTTCGCCGGGCGCTTTACCCGCTGTTAGTCGGCACACAAACCGTTCCGATCGTTGCCGTCGCTCCGCTTTTTATCATCTGGTTCGGTTACGGTTTTTTTCCGAAGTTGCTCGTCGTTATGCTCGTCACCTTTTTTCCGGTGACGGTCAGCCTCGTCGAAGGGCTTTCGTCCGCGGACGCGGACTTGGTTCGCCTGCTGCGGTCGATAGGGGCGGGAAAGTGGAGGATTTTTCGCACGGTGCGGTTTCCGCATGCACTGCCTTATTTGTTTTCCGGATTAAAAATCGCTGCCACTTACAGTGTACTTGGCGCCGTTGTCGCCGAGTGGCTCGGCGCTTCGAACGGTCTCGGCGTCTACTTGATTCGCGCGCAGAACGCTTTTGCAGCCGATGAAGTGTTTGCCGTCATTGTCGTGATCACATTTTACAGCGTATTCTTGTTTGTTGCCGTACAGGTTGCGGCGCGTTTGATCGCTCCGTGGGCTTATCGGCGTGAGCGGGAGGATGAACAGGCTAAGGGGGAAATGAAGTGAAAATCAAAAGTATATGGATCGGTATGTTGGTTTTGCTGCTGCTATCGGCATGCGGCACGGCAACGCAATCGACCTCACAAAGTTCAAAGAGCAAAGAAAACGGTACAACACCGAAAAAGGAAAAGACGGTAACGGTCATGTTGGACTGGGTACCGAATACGAATCATACGGGTTTATACGTGGCACAACAGAAAGGTTATTTTAAAGATGAAGGTTTAAATGTGAAAATCGTTACGCCAGGCAAGTCGTCAGCTGTGCAGGTCGTCGGTGCCGGGAAAGCCGAATTCGGCATCAGTTCCGAGGAATACATTACACAAGCGAGAGCGACGGGGGTGCCGGTTGTTTCGATTGCCGCAATTTTGCAACATAACACTTCCGGATTTGCGTCGCCGAAATCGAAACAGATCGCCCGTCCGAAAGATTTTATCGGAAAAACGTACGGCGGCTGGGGCACGCCGATGGAAAATGCGTTCATCAAAACGGTGATGGAAGCCGACGGCGTGGAAGTGAATCAAGTAGAAGACAAAGTGAACATTGTCAACATCGGTGAAGCGGACTTTTTCACCGCGACGAAGCGCAACATCGATTTCGCTTGGGTTTATTATGGCTGGACAGGGATCGAAGCACAGCTTCGCGACGTTCAGTTGAATATGATTTACTTAAAAGATATCGCACCGGTGCTTGACTATTACACGCCGACGATCATTACGAGCGAAGCGTTGATCGACGAGGATCCGGATACGGTGAAAAAATTTATGCGCGCTGTCTCGAAGGGTTATGCGTATGCGATCGAGCATCCGGATGAGGCCGCGGATATTTTGATCAAAGCGACGCCGGAATCGGATGAAGCATTGATCCGCGCCTCGCAAAAGTGGATGAGCCAGCGTTATCAAGCAGATGCCGAACAATGGGGATACCAAAAGAAGAAAACGTGGGTCGACTTTACGAACTGGATGTACGAACATCAGTTGATCGAGAAAAAGATCGATGCGACGAAGGCGTTCACGAACGAGTTTTTGCCGGAGCCGGCGCAATGAGTTTGCAAGTGAACGGGCTTTCAAAAGCTTATCAAGCGAACGGCGGACGATTGAAAGTGCTCGATGGCTTAAATTTGTCCGTTCGCCAAGGGGAATTCGTCAGCTTGATCGGTCCGAGCGGCTGCGGGAAAAGCACGTTGTTCAATTTGATCAGCGGTCTGGAACGGCCGTCGGCAGGAAATGTCATTCTTAAAGGACGAGAAGTTACCGGAACGACGGGGAATGTCAGCTACATGATGCAAAAAGACGGGTTGCTGCCGTGGAGGACGGTTGTCGAAAATGCCGTTCTCGGGAGTGAAGTGGCGGGTCAACCGCGCAAACCATCGATCGCTCGGGTGAAAGAGTTGCTTCCGGTGTTCGGGTTGAGCGAATTCGCCGATGCTTATCCCGATACGCTTTCCGGCGGCATGAGGCAACGCGTCGCGTTGCTGCGAACGGTGATGACCGGCAAGGATGTTTGGTTGCTGGATGAACCGTTCGGAGCGCTCGATGCTCTGACGCGCGACCATATGCAAGAGTGGCTGCTCGATATTTGCCGTCGCTTTCAGCCAACGGTATTGTTTATTACCCACAGCATTGACGAAGCCGTATATTTATCCGACCGCACCGTCGTTTTGGACGGTCGGCCGGCCCGAATTGTTGAAGATTTGCCGATTGATTTGCCGCGTCCGCGAACGCGCGAAATGCAAACGCTCGCAACGTTTGTCGGCCATAAACGCCGGTTGATGCAGAACCTGTTTCATCAAGAATGAAGCGAACCGATTATGCGGTTCGCTTTTTGCGTTATTGCGGCGGAAATTGCTGTTCCGCGTAGTTGGAAAACTTTTGAACATCTTGTTGAATGTGTTGGGATTGAGCCGGCGCCATCGAATACCAACCTTTTTTGAACATTAAGTAAAACAATTGATGTTGACAGTCTTGGGTTTCGTTGAATAACGTCTTAATGTCTTGATACAAGCCTTCGTGGCTCATTTCGTTCAGTGCCGTCGAATAGCCGTCGGTCATGTATTTTTCCGTCAAAAGCATATCATTGACGAAATCCCGGTCATTCATTTGCGGCGTTTTCGGCACTTGTGAAACCGGATTTTGAATTTTATTGTTGTTCATGAAACAGGCCTCCCTTCGTTACATGTTCAAGTTTTGTTGACTTTGTTGCGCGGCTTGCTGCGGATTTTGCTGTTGATGGTGTTGCAAATGGTTCAAAAGGATCCCGTAATGCCGTTGGTGCAATTGACCGACGGCCTGAAGTGTTTGGCGAATTTCCGGGTCTTGGCACTGCTCGGCGAAAAAGTGAGCTTTCTTCAAAGCATCCAAATTCCAACTTATCATGTCGTTTAAGTAATGATGGTCTTTCGTCGTGAGAACGTTCGGCGGTTGCTGCATGATCGGCTGCCCGCCCGCCTGTTGCTGCATGTTTGGTTGCTGCTGCCAGCCGTTGGCTTGCCCTTGAAATGGATTTTGCGGCTGCATGTTTTCACCCCTTCTTGCTTTTTATCGTTTAGCATGTGTGTCTCCGACGAATTTATACCGCCGCCTTACGATTCGATCTCGTATTTTTTCAGTTTCTTGTACAGGCCGACTCGGGATATCCCGAGCCTTCGCGCCGCTTCGCTCTTGTTTCCGCCCGTTTCCACAAGCATGCGCGAGATTTGCTCTTTCTCGAGCCTTCCGGTTTTCTCAGGCAAGGGGACCGATTCCGAGCTTGGGGAAGCATCAAGCGGAAACACTGATTGCAATTCTATCGGGCCGATGATATTTTTTTCTGATAAAATTAACGCCCTTTCGACGATGTTTCGCAACTCTCTGATGTTTCCCGGCCAGTGGTAACTCATGAGCATTCTGACGGCTTCGTCCGTGAATCTCGCCGAAGGCAGCCGGTATTGTTTTTCCAATTCGAACAAGAACCGACTCACCAAGTCGCCGATGTCTTCAAGCCGGTCGCGCAAAGCGGGCATTGTCAGCTCGATGACGTTCAGCCGATAAAACAAGTCCGTCCGGAACGTCTTGGTTTCCACCATTTTCCGTAAATCGCGGTTCGTCGCCGCAACCACGCGCACATCGACTTGTTTACCTTTCGAAGCGCCGATCCGATAAACGATATTCTCTTGCAGCACGCGAAGCAGTTTCACTTGCATATCGAGCGGAAGCTCGCCGATTTCGTCCAAGAACAAGGTGCCGCCGTCGGCGGCCTCAATTTTCCCTTGTTTTCCTTCATGAACCGCTCCGGTAAACGCGCCGCGTTCATAGCCGAACAGTTCGCTTTCGAACAAGGCCGCAGGGATGGCGCCGCAATTAATCGGCACGAAAGGATTGTCTTTCCGAGGACTTGTCTCGTGAATTGCGCGAGCGCACAGTTCTTTGCCGGTGCCGCTCTCGCCTAGAATTAACACCGAAGCGCTCGTTTTCGCCGCTTTCATTGCCAAGCTTATCGTTCGCTGAATCGGCAGGCTGTTTCCGGTCAATTTTGAAAACGGTGTATCGAGCCGTTTTCTGTACACCTCCGATTTCAATTCGTGCAATTCGCTTGAGGCCACCGACAATTTTTCGCTCAATTTGACCGTGTGGGTGATGTCTTGTTCGACAGAAACGGCTCCGAGCAATACGCCGTCGTCATCAAACACTGGGGAACTGTTAACGATCACGTGCTTGTGATTAGTCGGGCGGTGATAAATGCCGCGCACCGGCTGTTTCGATCGCAGCACCTTAAGGATCATTAAATGGGCTTCGTCGAAATACCGGGTAATTTTTTTTCCGACGATTTGTTTACTCGTAATGTTGTACGTTTTCTCTGCCGTTTTGTTCCAAAACAACACGCGCTTGTCCACGTCGATAATCGTGACCAAGTCGTTGTCTGTGCCCATGAGCGCATTTATGAAATAATCGCCTTCGTCTCTTCTTCTCATGTTTCAACTCCTTGTGTGTACATGCTGGATGTAAATCATGTTAACCTCATTGTACACGAAATTTACAAATAATCACCGCGAATGGATGAATGTGCTGCCATCTGTCCCGTCGTATGGTGTCTGTTCGGTTGGCATGATTTTTGCATACTGTATAGTGAGTTTGGTCGTAATGGTTAGGATGCATGGGTGGCAGCGTCTCCCCGAGGCGGGAAACAGCGGTCATTTGTTGTCGACCCGCGGAGAAGTGCTTATACTTATAGTGAGAATGTAAACGATTCCATGCATCAAGAGCACAAACAGGGCCGCCGTTATATTTGTTCACTTGTGAAAGTCGCGAAGGAGGAAATGAGATGGAACAATTGTTGAGAAATATGTTTCTCATGCTTGGAAACAACAAGCCGTTGACGAAAATGGCAAAAAAATACGGGATGCGGTTCGGTGCCGACCGTTTCGTGGCCGGCTCGACGTTGACTGACGCCTTGAAAGTGATCCGCGATTTGAACGATCAAGGGTTTGCGGTGACGATTGATCATCTCGGCGAGTTCGTCGAAAACGAGCAGGAAGCGAATGAAATGGCGGAGCATTGCATCCGTGCGATCGAAGGCATTTCCGAACAAAATCTTGATTCCCAGCTGTCGTTGAAGCTGACTTCGATGGGCCTCGACATTGACCGCGGGTTGTGCCTAGCGAACATGAAACGGATTTTGCAAACGGCACGAACGCATAATGTATTTCTCACGATTGATATGGAAGACGAAGTTCATTGCGAAGCGACTTTGGATGTCTTTAAAGAGTTGAAAGCCGAGTATGACAACATTGGTACCGTATTGCAAGCGTATTTATACCGTACGGTTGATGATCTTCAAAGCTTGCAGCCCTACCACCCGAATTTGCGGTTGGTGAAAGGGGCTTACAAAGAACCTCCGGAAGTAGCATTCCCGCTGAAAAAAGACGTAGACGAGAACTTCCGTAACTTGATTACCATTCATTTGCTCAACGGGAATTACACCGCCGTCGCCACACATGACGACGAAATCATTCGCTTTACGAAAGAACTCGTTGAAAAACATAACATTTCGAAAGATCGATTCGAATTTCAAATGCTGTACGGCATTCGCTTAGAACGTCAAAAAGAAATTCTCGAAGAAGGCTATAAAATGCGGATTTACGTGCCTTACGGAGAAGATTGGTACGGATACAACATGAGACGGCTGGCAGAGCGTCCGGCAAACGTGGCTTTCGTTCTTAAAGGGGTTTTCGGGAAATAGAGGCTCACCGGAGCCTCTTATTTTTTTTGAGTTCGCGCATTTTCATGGTATGTTTATAGGAAATGATCAAAAATGTGGGAGGATCACGGGTGAAACGATTTACGATCTTCATGTTCACCATGCTGCTCGTTTTTACGATGACCGCATGCAGCAATGGACAAGCAGCAGGAGACGAGAAAAAGAAACAGTTGACCCTTTTTGCGGCAGCTTCGTTAACCGAAGCATTCAATGAAATGGCGGATGCTTTTGAAAAACAAACCGGCGCTGATGTATCGATCAGTTTCGCTGGAACACAAGTATTGAGAACGCAAATAGAACAAGGGGCTCAGCCCGACGTTTTTGCTTCTGCTAACATAAAACATATGCAAGCTGTGAAAAAGGAAGGTTTCGTGAGCAACTATGAAACTTTTGCCTATAATTCACTCGTACTCATCGTACCGAAAAACAATCCCGCACACATTACGAGATTAAAAGACTTGGCAAGCAAGAACTTAAAACTGGTCATCGGCGTGAAAAAGGTGCCGATCGGGATTTACACGCGAAAGATGCTGACAAATGCCGCACAGTCATTTGGAGCCTCATTTAAAAGCGAGGTTTTGAATCACGTCGTTTCCATGGAAACGAACGTGAAACAAGTTGTGAAAAAAGTGACTCTCGGCGAAGCGGACGCAGGTATCGTGTACGACAGTGATGTAACGAATGCAGTCGATGACAAGGTGAAAACGATCAAAATTCCTGACGATTTTGACGTAAAGGCTTCCTATACCATCGCCGTTCTCAACAAAGCCGGACATCCGGACCTTGCGCGAAAATGGCTTGATTTCGTAACCTCTGATAAAGGACAAGCCATTCTCAAGGCGCACCATTTTGCAGGAGCTCATTCGAGCTGATAAAGGAGGAGCAGTAATGAAAGGATCCAAAGCCGCTGGTGCCGTCCTGCTGGCGATCGCCTGCGCGATCGTCATCGCCTTTTTGCTCCTTCCGATGCTCGCCGTCTTCTTCCACGTCGAGCCCGCCGCCTTACGGCGGCAGCTCACCTCGCCGCTCGCCTTGAAAGCCTTGCGGCTCAGCGTGACGACCACCTTCGTTTCACTCGGCTTAATCGTCCTCTTCGGCACACCGCTCGCCTACTTCCTTTCCCGCGGATCTTTCCGCGGGAAAGCCGTGCTCGAGGTGCTTTTGCAAATGCCGATCGTCCTGCCGCCGGCGGTTGCCGGCGTCGGACTCCTGCTCGTCTTCGGGCGGCTCGGCTGGATCGGCCGCGCCTTTTCCGAGCTCGGCATCCCGATTGCCTTCACGGCAACGGCCGTCGTCATGGCGCAAAGCTTTGTCGCCGCGCCTTTTTACATCCAGGCGGCTCGCGCCGCCTTCGGGAACGTTGACGAAGATCTCGTCAACGTTTCACGCACGCTCGGCGTGTCAAAGCTGCGTACGTTTTTCCGCGTCGTCGTGCCGCTTTCATTCCCGGGTCTCGTCACAGGCGCGGCGCTCAGCTGGGGACGTGCGCTCGGGGAGTTCGGCGCGACGATCATGTTTGCGGGCAATCTTCCTGGGAAAACGCAAACATTGCCGCTGGCCATTTACACGGGCATGCAGACGAATCTCGGTGAAGCCGTCGCGATGTCCGCATTGCTCGTAACTGTCGCCTTTTTACTCTTGCTGCTTGTCAAAGGCGTCGACGTTTGGCCGCGATTCAAGAAAGGGCGTGGAGCGTAATGCTGTCATGCAATCTAAAGAAAAAGCTGCGTGATTTCACGCTTGCAATTGACGTCGAGCTGCAAAATGAAACGACAGCGATCGTCGGGCACAGCGGATCGGGGAAAACGACGTTTTTAAAATTGATCGCTGGTTTGCTTGCGCCGGATGAAGGCTGGATTAAGGCGGGAGAGGTGACACTTTTTGATGAGCGCCGCAAGGTGAATCTTCTCGCCGAGCACCGCAAGACCGGTTATGTTTTTCAAAACTATGCGTTGTTTCCGCATTTAACGGTTTTTGATAATGTCGCTTACGGATTGCGGCGATTGGATAAGGCGAAACAGGCAAAAACGGTGGAAGACATCTTAACGACGCTAAACCTTTCCGGTATGCAAAAAAGGTATCCGCGGGAGCTTTCCGGGGGAGAACAGCAACGGGTTGCCCTTGCACGGGCGCTTGTAGTGAGGCCGCGGTTGTTGCTGCTTGATGAGCCGATTTCCGCGCTGGATGCGACGACACGGCGGCGGGTGCGGAGAGAATTGAAATCGACGCTTCAGGCGTTGCCGATCCCGAAAATTCTCGTCACGCATGATTATGAAGATGCGCTGACGCTTGCGGATCGCATCCTTGTGTTGGATCACGGTGAAGTCATTCAAGACGGGACCGCGAAAGAGTTGTTTGCCAATCCGCGGTCGTCATTCATCGCTGATTTCAGCGGCATTAATCGAATTTCGGGTTCCTTACGGGCAGGTGACAGTACGCATGCACGCTTCGTTACGGAACAAGATGTGTCTTTGCTCGTGAGTGAAACGAATACGGCCGGGCATGTTCAAGCGATCATTTATCCATGGGATGTTGAGGTTGAGAAGCGGCCGTTTCAGCGCGATGTTAACGTATTTGAAGCGAAAATTACAAACCTTGTTCCGTATGGCAATCGTATCCGATTGGATTTGGACGGAGCGCTTCCGTTAATGGCCGAAGTGTCAGCAGATCAAGCGGAAACGTTGAAACTGCAAGAAAATGATCTCGTTTTTGTAAAAGTTGACCCAACCCGCATCCGGTTGCTTTCATAAGCATTCGGCGGCTGCCTATTCGATTATCGCTCACCAGCGTTCTTATTTCCTTCGAAAATCGTCCTTTCAGATGAAATCGCGCATCAGAAACGTTATTTTTCGAATTTGAGCGAATACGAGCCGTATTTTTAACCCAAAAAGGGAAATAGCGTTCTCAGTGATCGATGCGCGCCTAGCGAAGCTAGGCATAACTAGCCGGTGGAAGTCCGGTCGAGGTAAGGGTCAAGCCGCCTCGTAGCTAGCAGGCAGGCATGGGAGAAATCCGATGATCTGAAGCCCTGCGA
>DASSOY010000015.1 GCA_035700025.1 Bacillales bacterium
CCGGCTTCCGCCAAAAACGTCGCGATGTCTTTGCCGATGCCTTTGCTGGCGCCGGTGATGATCACCGTGCGACCTTTTAGATCGAATATTCGATTGACGTCCACGCTTTCATCCCTTCCTCGGCGTTTGCTTAACTCCAATGATTAAATTAAAAATTGTTTCCCTCTCAGTCTCTCGAATATGTCGATATCGAGCTGCAGCAACACATCAATCATATCGATGAAGACCCAGTTTTCAGCTAGCAATTCGCCTTCCCTTCTCCACCAATCCATCACACGCATTTCAATTTTTTTGTTCGTTGCCGGTAAGCCGAGCCAACCCGAACCGGCATGAGTAGCTCTTATACTTGGCCACCCACCGGACGCGCAATTACTGCAGCGAGTAATGTGAGAATCGATAACTTTAAAACCAACCTTTTAACTCGATTGCAAGGGATCGAATATTATTTATCGATGGAAATGGATAGACGCAGCCAGCGGCTTTATGGAAGCGTCCTTTGTTCCAGCGGCGCGATGCAAGTTTTTAAATTGGAAACGCTAAAAAAAATCGGGGGTTATCATACCGCTCCGCAAGTACCGGAGGATATGGAAATCACATGGAGATTGCACAAAGAGGGCAAAGTAGAAATGAATCATGAAGTTGTTGGATATACGGCGGCTCCCGACACGATAAAAAAATTATTTTTCCAGCGCCTTCAATGGATGAAATTAGGCGTCATTTGCATGGTTTTGCATCGAAAAGGCATTTTTAACCGTCGATATGGCATGCTCGGGATGATCGGAATCCCAATAAAAGTGTTCATGACCCTTCGTTCACTCATTGGAGTCGGCGTCAAAGGATACACCTCATTTGTATTAAGTTGGGATCATCAAGTCATGAGTCTGTTATTTCTTTTTCTCATGCTTTCGATGATCCAATTTTCACTCGATCTCTTACTTATTTACCTTGTACGTCCCGTTGCCAAAGAAAAACAAGGCGCTTGTCAATGGTTCCTGTTACCGTTTTTTTCTTCGGTGTATCAACCAATTATATGTTGTGTGCGGCTCATTGCCATAGCGTCAGCAGTCAATTGGTTGGCTGCTGAACAGTTCCGGAAAAGACACCGCCGTCCATTCGTTCCGAAAGTAAGCACTAAAGACATAAAAACCAAGTAACGGGATATTCCCCTGTTACTTGGTTTTAGAAGTGACGAATTTCTTAATCACTTGATCCACATCCGTAGTCGGACGGCTGCAGGCGAAATTCTCACAAACATATACGGTTGTTTCATTCGTCTCAGGAAAATCTTTTGCGTACGAAGCAACACCCCCCAGTGCATCCGCCTCACGTGCGGCGAGATAAACCACTTCCGGTAAAAATTCGCGTTGCAGTGTGCCGATCATTTGCTCGTAGCTCGGCTCGCCCTGCTCACCGAGTACGACCACTTCCTTCTGCGCCATATGCGCGGTAAGCAAGCTTTGCAAGTAATAGCTGTACCCGCTCGGCGCGTGCTGCACTTCCGTCGCAAACACTTCGTTCATCTCAGCGACAAGCGCTTCCCACTCCGTCTCGCCCGTCAATTTCGACAGGCGATACAACTGTACCGCCGCAACGCTGTTTCCGGACGGAACGGCCGCGTCGTACAATTCCTTCGGCCGCATCATTAGCTGTTCCGCATCCTCGCCGTAAAAGAAAAATCCGCCTTCGGCCTCATCCCAAAACAACGCCTTCATCTCTTGCGCGCACGCTTTCGCTTTTTGTAAATATGCCGCATCAAACGTTGATTCGTAAAGCTCAATCGCTGCCCAAAGCACGAAGGCGTAATCATCGATATAGCCTTTAAATTTCACTTCACCGTCGCGGTACCGCGCCATCAGTCTGCCATCAACCGTCATATATTCATCGATAAACCTCACAATGCCTCGTGCCGCCGCTACATATTCCTCACGTCCGAATACGCGTCCGGCTTGCGCAAGCGCCGCCGCGAGCAACCCGTTCCATGAGGTCAAGATTTTATCATCTTTATGCGGATGCACACGTGCTTCACGCGCCGTGAACAGCTGTTGCTTTTCTTTTTCAAAATCATGATCCGGCTCGCCGCGGCCGATCAAGTTCGGGATGTTTTTCCCTTCAAAATTGCCGGCATCCGTAATGTCGTACGCCTCGCAAAATGCTTCCCCGGCTTCCACTCCGAGAATATCCAATACTTCCGCTTTGTCCCACACGTAAAACTTGCCTTCGACCCCTTCGGAATCGGCATCTTCTGCACTGTAATAGCCGCCGAGGTCGTCCTTCATTTCGCGCTGTACGTATGCAACGATTTCTTCAGCCACCCGCCGGAAACGTTCATTTTGCGTCACTTGATACGCTTCCGTAAAGGCAATTAAAAGCATCGCTTGATCGTACAGCATTTTTTCAAAATGCGGGACAAGCCAATACTCGTCTACCGAATAACGGGCAAAACCGCCGCCAATGTGGTCATAAATGCCGCCGTCTGCCATCGCCTCAAGCGATTTTACAAGCATATCAAACGCTTTTTCTTCTCCCGTCCAACGGTGATAACGAAGCAAATACGTGATTTGATGCGGCGCAGGAAATTTCGGCGCGTGACCGAACCCGCCCCACTCAGGATCAAACGACTGCGCAAGCTCGCGATAGCCTTGATGCAAAATCGAAGACTCGAGCTTCTGCTTTTCCCGCTGCGCGTTCGAGAACGCGTGCCTGACTTGTTCGCCGATCTCCTCAAGCTTCTCGCGGCTTTCCGTAAATTGCTTGCTCAACTGCGTGAGGACCTCAATAAATCCCGGACGGCCGTAGCGGCTCTCCTTCGGAAAATATGTTCCCGCATAAAAAGGCTTTTGCTCCGGCGTTACGAACACATTTAACGGCCAGCCGCCTTGGCCAGTCATCGCCTGACAAACCTTCATGTAAATCGCGTCGACATCCGGGCGCTCTTCGCGATCCACTTTTATCGCTACAAAATGCTCATTCAAGAGCCGGGCTACTTCATCGTCTTCAAAAGATTCATGCGCCATCACATGACACCAATGACAAGTGCTGTAGCCGATACTAACAAGCACTGGCTTGCCCTCAGTCCTTGCCTTTTCAAACGCTTCATCACCCCATGGAAACCAATCCACCGGATTGTGCGCATGTTGCAAAAGGTAAGGTGATTTTTCATGTATTAGCTGATTTTGTTTAACTGATGTCATTCCATCACCTCGAATTAGACAATATTTTAAAATGGCAAATGGTAATCTGTCTGGTGATCCCGCAAGGACTCTGTTCTTTTGAACGGATCGGTATTTTTATTTTTCCCATTGTCACTGTATTGGCTTCCTTCAATTTCTTCCATTTCCTCGTGCGTAATCCCAAACGGAAAGCCATTTGATGTATATCCAGCAATGAAATGGAATGTGTCATCACCAAAAGCCATTTCTTCTTCCAGTTGTTTTTGCTGTTTTCGTCTCTTTCTTTTTTCCCTTTGCTTTCGTCTGCCGGCTGAATACACTTTTTCTAACCATGCCTATTTCGTGGAAAGGTACATTAAATCAATACGTTGGACGACTTCACCGGTTGAACGAAGGTAAGCAGATTGTGCAGGTTTACGATTATGTCGATCATAAAGAACCTATGTTTGAAAAGATGTATAATAAACGATTAGCTGGATATAAAACACTAGGATATAAAATTTCAACAGAGTCCAAAAACATAACCGAGCAAATTCAGTTCTTTTAAAATATAAGATCCAATTATCTTAGACAAGCAAGCCCATCCTTATGGCCCAACAGAGGTCCCATAAAAAAATAACGGCGAACATTTCTGTCCGCCGATCGCTAATCCTTATATTTTGAATCAAGGTCACTATATTTACCTTCTTTAATCGCCCGAATCGCTTCTTTTGTTTTTAGCTTATCTTGTTCGCTTATTTGTCTGGGAAGAGCATATACGCCTTTAGCTGCTTCATCCATCTCTTGTAATGCTTTTTTATTTAACGTTCTCACTCTCATTTTCACAGCCTCCCTAGTCAAAATAAGTTTGGACAAGAATGTCAGCATGTGCCGTATTAATCACCATACGTCTCGTTCTACGGTCTATGACCATAGCCCCAAACGTTTTTTGATAGTAACCAATCAGTTGGCTCTTTGCATGAAAAGCCACAAAACCTTCAAATCCTAATTCAAAGCTCTTTCGGCATGCCAAGGCAAAAAGATGAGACCCTACCCCAACAAAAAATTGCTCTTTGGAGCCAATATTCCAGGGAGCACTTTCAGCTAAACGAACTTCCACCCATCCTTCCATTGGTTCCATACAGATTAAACCTTGTATACTAGGATCACCTTTTACCCTTAATTTATACAAAAAACAATTTTCATTTTTCAAATATGAAGCCCAATCAAAGCCATTCCAACCATTTAAGCGATTTACCTTTTTTAATTCAGTTTGATGAACCTGACCATAATCCGTGGCATAGATTTCCCCGGAATTTCTGTGTATAAGGGCCACTTACTCCTCCGTAGAACGTCTTTACCTCATTATACCATAAAAGCCACTAACAAGCCATGTCTCTTTTGTTTCTCGTAATAACAGTAAAAAATTTAATTCACATTTAAACAAAAAAAGAGAAGATAAACCATCCAGCAGGTGATAAACGTTGTTATAACAGCATTTTTATGGAGTTAACATGGCCAAGGGGTCTGAAGGAAAGGTGACACTTTTTTCATGGAGCAGGTGGTTCGTTTGCGTCACAAGATCACTCCCCATCCGATTCACTCAAAGTTCAGGACAAAAAAGACATACAAGCTGAGATTAACGACAAAAAGCAACGGAATGCCAATACGAAAAGACGCATGTTTCGTCTTATGATGCCAGATTTTCATGCCCGCGTATACGCCAGCCGAACCGCCGATAAGCGCAATGAGAAATAATCTTGCCTCCGGCGTCCGCCGTCCGCCTGTTTTCGCCTGACGCTTATCATACCCCATTTGGATAAAGCCGATGACATTAACGGCGATCAAATACATCCATAATAAATCCAACATCGGACCTCTCCAAGATTTCAGATTTTTAATGCTTACAAGGCAGGTACGTGCCATGCAACTTTACATTTTTCAAGTAAGTCGTTTCTCCCTCTATCCTATCACAGGGAGAACATTTTTCCCTAAACCGCTCATGCCCCCGAGCATAATTCCGCTCCTTCGTGTCATTTTATTAAGTAAACGTGTCAAATCCATCGCAGAGAGGTATTCCCATGCGCAAACCGGCTAATTTCCTTGTTTCCGTGATCTTTCCTTTCATTTTCACAATTGCGTTCCCATACGACGATCAAGTGCCGAGAGAAAAGTTACTTGAAGAAACCTTAATTTCCAGTTATTTGCCCGTTCTGAATCAAGTCCTTGACCAGCCTTTTATGTGTGAACACATCACGGCGATTGAAAGAGTCGGGGGAAGCAACAGAAAACATGAATTGACCATCGAAGTTGTTACATTTAAAGGGGCGCATAATCCTCCGTCCGATCTTGTGATCATTCATCTCGTGGATACCCCTCTTGGCGGCATCAAAGTTATGAAAGTAAATCAACGAAAAAACTTACCTCACGAAGAAATCATCACTTTATGTAAAAAATAAGAAGAGATTAACGGATTGCTTGTGAAGTTGACCATTCAAAGAGAATCACAATAAAATTACGAAAAAATCGAGCTTAAATTCGCAAGCTCGATCTTGTTGCATGTTGCTCCTTATTTTTCTCCTGTGTCGGCATTTTGGCTGCCCCGCTTAAATGGGATTTCGTTTTTATAAGCCTTTGTATAGTTCTCAATCAGCTTCGCCTTCTCTTCTTTACTGTTAATTGGGATATCGCCGTATACAGGGACTAATGTATTCCAGTTAAATCTCTCCGAGTGTTTTGTAACAAACAAATAGGTTTGCCCTTCCTTAAGCAATTGGTCGCCTTGTATTAAATATAATTTATTTCCTTCGTATCCTCCTTGTTGATTGACTTTTATTGTTCCGTTAAACGAACCTTTGATATTTTTAAGAACCTTAACCTTAAACTGTGTTTCGGGGTAAGAAAGTGGCGATTTCGTTCCGACTTTTTCGAACACTTTTCCAATAAAAACATTATCAGACCATCCGACAAGTTTTCGAGTATTCGACACATCAAAAGCGTTAGATTGCGTCATCGTTCGGATTTCTGGATTCTCCGACGGGTGATTTGTAAAGAAAACAGGGAAAAAGAACATCGCAGCCATTAGACATGCAGCTACAGGTGCAACAATCAAAGACCAGTGCCGTTTCGGATTGCGTAGCTTTAATTTCGCCCGTTGAATCCCCCTCTGACACCTTTCATTCAGTTCATCGGGGATATCAATTTTACTCATTTCTCGTTTCAATTGATTGCTCATTCACGCCACCTCCTTCCCACTGTTTACGGAGTTTTTTCAATGCTCTGTATAAAATCGTTTTTGCGGTCCCCAAAGGAATGGTTAAGGCTTCGGAAACCTCTTTAATGCTGAGGTCATGATAGAACCTCAAAATAATGACGCTTTTCTCATCCTCACTCAGAAGTTCAATAAATTCTTGTAATGACATTGAAAGCGGAATATCCTCCTCTATGTCCCCAGAAATAAGCCCTTCATATTCCGGCTTCAATGGAACTGCTTTTTTCCGCCTGCGAATTAAATCTATCGAACAACTGATAACAATTTTGATGAACCAGGTTTTCAAATACTTTGGTTCTTTTAAAGTATGGATTGATTTAAATGATCGATATGCCGTTTCTTGAACAACATCAAGCGCGTCTTGCTGGTTTTTAACATATACAAACGCCGTCCGATACAAATCAGCTTGAAAATGTTGAAAGAGCTTTGAAAACGCTCTGGAATTCCCGTTCTGAGCCTTTTTTATAAGCTGGATGATTGAAACCACCTCCAATCTTGCAGTCACTTATTAGACGCACGCGTTTTAAGATTGGCTTTATTTTATAGAACTTTTCTCAAATGATATGTTCACGGCTGTCCAGCAAGCTTTCGATTTCACATGCGTTTTCTTTGTAATTTTTAAATTTTCTACCTCTGAAGTGAACCCGTTAAGAGGATGTACACCCTCTCTCTCACCGGTGTCCGCATTCGACTATTCACTCAAGAAAGCTTTCACCTGTTCCCATTCACGAACAAGCGTCTCGGCAATCGCCATCATCCCCGAGCGGCCGTCTTTCTTTTCCGCTTCGGAATTATAGTTCGTGTTCGTGTTGACATCATACGTATAAATGTCGCCATTGCCGTTTTCAATAAATTCGATGCCGGCAAAATGAATGTCGTTCGCCTTCAAAAACCGCTCGTATTTCTCAATCAGCGGGCTCTCGAATGACGGAATGATTTCAAATTTCGATGTCGGTGTGCCGGTAGTCGGACAATGAGCGTCGTCAATCGCACAAGCATCTGCGGGGCACAATTCGAAACCATCGGATGTGTCCACTTTCACCGCGTACAGAAATTGGCCGCCAACGAATTCGCAGCGGGTAATCGACGCGTCCGGCGATTCAATGTACTCTTGCAATAAAGTGATGCCGTCTACGGAATCTTCGAAGTCCGGACCATTCACGTATGTTTCGAGGGCGGTTGGATCGTGAAAAAGGCGAACCCCCAAGCCTTTTCCGGCACGATTATGTTTCGTAATGAACGGCCGCGGGAACGTTTTAGCCGCCTCAAGAATGTTGTTTTTGCCTGCGGCAGCGATGGTCTTTGGCGTCCGTATGCCGTGAGCGTTCAGTTCCCCGTATTGTTCCGCTTTGCTCAGTTCAAGCCGCAATGCGCGACTCGGATTCAACACACGTCTTCCGTTTCGTTCCAGCCAGGAAAGGACGGCCGCGGTAAATTCAGGAGCAAAACGATGGCCGCGCGTATGAGAAGACGCACTGATTCGGTTGTAAAATATGCCCTCGGGCGGCACTTCATTCAAGTCAAGCTGCCCCTCATCCAAAAACCAATCTTCGTAAGGCGCTCCGAGCTCCTCCAAAGCTTGAAACAGCGGCGCCGTCCAGTCGGCGTTTTCATGAATGACATAAATTTTCGATTCCATGCTTGCACCTCTTTTCGTTATCGTTCGGCAAGTGATCGAACTTGCCTTGTCCTCCGGTTCAACTTATGCTATCCCGATAGGAAAACTTGACATTAAGAATAAAATAAAATCGTCTAAACCATCCGTTTTCATCTGAGCTGAAACTTTCGCTGGATCACAATCGCTCGATTCCTTTTCCATCGGCGTTCGATCCGCTCACTTGCGAAGAAACTTCCGTATTTTTGCGCCAAATAACAAACGACGAAAGCAAATAAAGCACCGAAACGAGATAAAATAAACTGGCGATCGTCAAAAAGTCGATCAAATATCCGGCGACGATGACACCGGCTGCACTCCATAAGGAAATTTTAAAATGATACGATCCAATCTTTGCGCCGGCGCTTGTCTTTTCGGCATCGCGAGCCAGAAACGTTTTTTCCGTATTTTTTTGAACCGCGCCGAGCATCCCCATCACAACTTGAACGACATACACTTGCCACACGTCGGTGATAAGCGGAATCGTCAGCATGAGCACGGCCATGCCCCATGTATACAACAATAGCAATTTTTCATCTCCGATTCGATCGCTCCACTTCCCGATCCACGGATACACCGATGCTGCCGTCAAGGTAAAAATCCCATACGCCCAACCGAATTGCGCATAACTTTCCCCGAGGTTTTTGACTAACAGCAAATAAAAAGGGAACACGATGCTCCCGGCAGTCATCATTATGCTTTGAGCCGTGACAAATTGGCGATAATTCATTTCCCATACTCCTCATAAAAGAGATTGGTAAACACGCCCGCAGGATCATATTTCCGTTTTGCTTCGAAAAAAGATTCGGCGTGCGGGTAAGCCTTTCGAAACTGAGCTTTGGTTGGATAGGAATAGTAAGGCAAGTAATAGGAACCCTCATGTGCTAATGTCAGATCAATCATGTCGCGAACGATTCGGGTCGTTCGGGTCGTATCTTCCTTGTTCAGCCCTTGGTTGATCAAAAAAACAAGCGCAAACATGTCTTTCGTTTTAGCGTACGACAACACCGGCTGATCATGCCCATGATTGACGAATCGCACCGTGATATTGAGTAGATTCAAGTGTTCTTTTTCAAGCAAATCTCGCATTTCATCGAGGTAAGGAACAAATTCGCTGACCGGCACGTAATATTCTTGCAGTGTTTCCGTTCGACGAGGACTGTTGTATTGCAAAAATTGGCTGTCCGAGCGCATCGCGTTGTTTCTCGTTTGAAGGATACCGTCGCGCTGCAAAAAATAGCGTTTTTGCGCCTTCCACAGCAAGGTTTTTCCCCAATCGCTGTACCGGGACAAGCCGAGGAAAAACTTCGGCACGGCGACGAATCGTTCCTGCTTCAGACGATCATATTCGGAACGGAGCGATTGATCTTCCGCAAGCACGTAATCTTCCACATACATCTCCCTTAAAAATGAAGCATCCGGTGCAACGGAAATTCTTGCGATGTGCATACGGACGTCTGGGTCCTGTTTCACTCTTTTCATAAAATAATCGGGGTACTCGTCATACTGCATGGCGTTCGTACGAATTGTATACAACTCATCGTCCGTTAATTTCAAGGTGACATCCAAAAGAATCCCGAACAGTCCGTACCCTCCGATCGCGAGCGGAAACCATTCGCGGTTCTCGGTCCGGCTGACATTCAATATCTCTCCGTCCGCGGTTAACAGACGGAAAGATTGAACAGTATCCATCAACGAGCCAAACCGAATATCCCGGCCGTGCGCATTTACGCTTAGAGACCCCCCGACGGTAAATATGTTTTGCGATTGCATGACGCGAACCGCAAGCCCGTCCGGATGGATCACTTTTTGCACATCTGCCCACGTTGCCCCGCACTGTACCGTGATCGTTTTCTTTTCCGGATGATAAGCAAGCACATGGTCATACCCTCTCATGTCGAGCATGATCCCGCCCGGGAAATACGTCTGGCCGCCTTGGCTGTGTTGCATGCCGGCGACGGAAATTTTCTCTCCCCGTTCAGCGGCTTTTCGAATCCATTTCTGCAACGACTCCGGATTCGTTGCCGGCCGAATGGCTTTAATTTCAGTTGGCAATAAGCGTCCCTTGTCCTCGACGATCAGCGGTTTCTGAAGGTAAAACGTAAGGGAAGCAGCCATCGCCATACCATAAACGACGATTACCGCCAAATATTTTCGTATCATGACTGCCTCCGTCCTGTTTCATTTATCATAATAAATCCTTAACTTGTGATCAACGATGTCCCATCGGGGGATGGTTGTCAGAAAATGTTGATTGCAATTTAAACGAAACAATCGTAAACTATTTGTAATATTATATCTTTTCTAAGGAGCCGGACCGAATGCTCATTCAAAAAATTTATCATTACGCGGTTTTATTTGCCACGCTCATCATGATTATCGGAGGCAGCATTTCGGCATTCATGGCGGCAGCAGATATCGTGCGGCCTGAGCCGTATTACCAAACTTTTGACCAGTACAAGGCGATGAAGCAAAGCATGGCTGTGAAGGAAAACGGCGGCGAACCGGAACGTATATCGGAACAACAATTGAAGCAAAATTACGAAACGGAAAAACGCCAGCAACTCGAGCAAGACCGGCTGCGAGCGGAAAACCGCCTGATCAAAAGCATCGGCTGGATCGCCATTCCCCTCCCATTCTTCATTTATTTTCAACGTCGAACGAGAAGAGTCGAAAAAGCATAAAAAAAGCCGCTCATCATTGAGCGGCCTTTTTCGGCGTTACTTAGATTTTTTCTACGTTGTCTGCTTGCGGGCCGCGGTTGCCTTCGACGATGTCGAAAGAAACTTGCTGACCTTCTTCAAGCGTTTTGAATCCTTCGCTGTTGATGGCGCTGAAGTGTACGAATACATCGTCGCCGCCTTCAACTTCGATAAATCCGAATCCTTTTTCAGCGTTGAACCATTTAACTGTACCTTCTGTTTGCATTGGGCAAACCTCCAAAAAAATATATTTAACATGCTACTCCTATTTACGACTCAGTTGGGTAAATAAAAATTCACATATTATAAAGAGGCATCAAATCAACTGAAGTGATAACCCTTTATAACATGTGAATGTAAATGGGAATCTTCATGAGTTGAACCATAAAACGTCTTGCTTATTCAATCTGTACCCACGGCTCCAACTATATCCTTGCCGCAACTAATTAATAATATACATTGTTTTATCTCGAATGTCAACAGGCGGCGTCAAATTTTTATTCCATCGGCTTAAGTAAGGAAACGCGATACGGATGCAACTCACCTTTCATTACACCTTCTTTGATGGACGGATCGTCATCCATGAAGGCACGCGCTTCATTTTCATCTACGGCTTCAAAGACGGCAATGCCAAACGCTCTGTCGAGACAAGGACCGGCCATGATCAATTTTCCTTCCTCAAGCTTCGCTTGCAAATACTCGAAATGCCTGCCCATCACTTGTTCTTCTTGATTCGTCATCTGTTCGTTGAATCCTTCCCTTTCGGGCCGGATTAAATATACGAATTGCGCCATTGCCTTCTCCTCTACACACGGCTTTTTCGCGGACCGAGCGGTTGGCTTCGCTCCATATCCTCAAGCATCTCTTGCAACAATTTTATTTTAACAAAATTATAGGCGGACGCGTCAAATATTATTTGTTTCGCCGAGATCTTCTGTCACCTCGTACAATTCGCCGAACGTTTCTCCCAGATAAACCGCGAGCTTGTAGCCGGGTGTAATCCATTCTTTGTACCTTATGCGATCCGCTTCCTCTTTATACTCCATGCGCAAGCCCTTTCTTGCCATAGATGCACTAATGGTGCTCCTTCTTCGTCGACAGGTGCCGTTTCCGGACTGCCCGCCCCCCATGGGAACCAATGCGCATTGCCGACATGATGGGTTTCATAACCATGATTTCGTAAAATTTGACTGATGAACCACTGTTGATGAATCGCCTGCGTACCAATGTTGCAGGCGCCGTGTTTGGACAGGGGAAGGCCGGTCATCATCGAATTTCGCGACGACGTGCAAACCGTGTTCGGGCAATTCGCTTTTTGAAACGTCACTCCTACACGAGCAATGCGGTCCATGTTCGGCGTATTCATAAAATCGCTGCCGGTGCAACGGATGTTGTCAATACGCTGTTGATCCGTTGTAATCCAAATGATGTTCGGACGATCCGTCATCCGTTTTCCCTCCTATTCCATCGGTTCAAGCTCAATGCTTGTGCTCAGCGGCCGGCACGAACAGAGCAAGATGATGTTTGCTTTGCGATCAGCTTCCGTCAAACCTGCAACGTCATCGTGCACAACGCTGCCGGCGGTAAGCCGCATGCGGCAGCTGCCGCAATGCCCGAATTCGCAGCGGAACGGCGGCTCAACGCCGATTTCCAATAAACCGTGCAAGAGCGATTTCTCTCGCTTTACTTCGACCCATCGCTCTTGCCATTTCACTCTCGTTTTCACAGCTCCGATACTCCGTATCTGACTAATGTTTCTTTCGGCGCATCAATCGCTGTGAACCATTTAGCCAACTGTTTTCTTAAGCGGTGTGCGGTGCTTCTCTCTTTTACAATCAAGTTATCCGTCTCTCCGGGATCGCTTGCTATATGATACAGCTCATTTTCTTTGCGGATCACCGGATATTGAATCGGGTATCGCTCTTTTACCTGATCAAACGCTCCGCGCCGTCCGGCAAACGTTCTTCCCGGCTCGCGCCTGCCGTGCCAGTAAAGCGGCGCATCGCCGTCAGGGACAACATAGAGCGACCACTTCCCATCGCTTACCCTTAAGATGTCGCCGAATTTGCCGGTGACGGCAATCTCGCGTGATTTCGATGGCTCGCGGCCGAGCAAAGCCGGCATTAAGCTGATGCCGTGCGGCGGTTTTGATTGAACACCTTCCCACGTTTTACGCGCTTCTTTTCCTGCAACAAACTCGTCTGAACGGCCAAAAGTAAGATCAAGTCCGAGCGCATCAACGATTGTCGGAAAGACATCCACGAGCTGAACAAGTTCATTCGATTCCGTTCCTCGTTTTGCATCTGGATGATACATCATGAAAGGAATCCGACTCATTTCATTGTACAGCGGGATGAGGTCCGGTTTACCCACAAGACCGTGTTCCCCAAGAAAGAAACCGTGATCTGTCGTTGCGACAATCATCGTGTCGTCCCAAAGGTCAAGCGCATCGATTTGATCAAGCAAACGGCCGAACCATGTATCCACCATCGTCAATTCTGCGGCATATAGCGCACGTATATGCCGCAATTCGTCGTCCGTAAATCGACTGGAAGCGCCGTAAACCGGACTGTGCGGCCGCTTCCCTTCAAATCCCGGATCGAATCGCTCAATCCGGTGTAGCGGCGGGTCCCACGGCTCGTGCGGGTCGAACGATTCGACCATGAGAAAAAACGGTTTGTCTCTCCGCGTTTTGCGATCGGCATTGCGCTCCAGCCACGAACACGCTTTTCGGAAAACGCGGGGCGCATACAGCGATTCTTCGTCTCTTCGTCCCCCGCGTTTATTTTTTTGATGCAAATACCACGCACCGCTCGTGCGATGGTCGATCCCCGCTTTCGTTCCGTCTGCAAGCGGTTCCGTTATGTATGGATCGTGTTCCTGTCCGCGAATCATGTCCCAGCCGCTGAAACCGAAGTGATAATTGCCCGCATCCCGCTCGAGTAAATGATAATGATCGCTGATGAGTTGGGTGATACAGCCGGATGAACGCAAGAAATCGATGAAATCGAAATCATTGTCCTCAAGCGGTCCCCAGCCGCGCCATGGAAATTCATAGCGTCCGGTCCATAATTCTCGTCGTGCAGGCATGCATGGAAAACTGCCGATCAAACCATTTGTGAACCGAACGCTTTGCTTGGCAAACCGGTCGAGATGCGGTGTACGAATCTTTTCATTCAAGCCGTTCGATGCTTGTTCCGCGCCGTAGCAGCTCAAATGATCGATACGCATCGTATCAAACAAAACGACAATGACATTCATCCGTCAATCTCCTTCATCGTACGTTTATCGTGCACCAACCGCCCTATTTCACGAAATCAGCCGATTTACAGCTGAAATCGCGCAGAAGAAACCTTAAATATGAATCAACGAGCGCCCAGCACTATGATTCAAGGGATATTGAGCAAATTAAGGCTTTCTGTGCGCGCTAATCTTTACAACAACGACAACTTCGCAAAATAACGAATCTCATGCGCGATTCCATCCATATTACTTAGTTCAATTAACCTTATTTCACCATCGCATATGGATCGTACCCGGCTGATTCGTAAATCTTTTGCGTCAAGCGGACGACTTCAAGCGCGAACTGCCCCGGCACTTTCACTTCGTGACGGCCGAGAATGGCATCGATGAAACTTTTATCTTGATTCGTCGTCTGCGCCGGCAATTCCGGCTCGACGATTTCTTCGCCGCGCCGCCGCACAGTAATTTTTCCATTTTCAAAGAAAATCCCGCCTTCGGTGCCGCAAAACACGTATGTTTCATGCCAGCCGGGTGCATAACCGACGATGTTCAAGCCGGCAACGACGTCTTTTTCGAACTGAATCGACGTAAACGAGTCGATTTCGACATCGGCGCCGTGGCGCTGCAAACTGGACGAAACTTTCACCGGTTTCAACCCTGTCGTCCAGAGGAGGACGTCGATAATATGACTACCCGAATCCATCAGCATCCCACCGCCGGACAGCTTCGGATTTTGCCGCCATAACCCTTCGGATAACTGCAGCCAATCTTGATATAAAGAAGCGGTGATCGACGTTAATTCCCCGATCAATCCGCTCGCGATCGCTTCGCGAATATAGAGAAACGGCGGTTCGAAGTGACGTTGATAGGAAACTTGCAGCACTTTTTGATTTGATTCGGCAACAGCGATCATCCGTTCCGCTTCTTCAATCGAGCAAGCCATTGGCTTTTCTACGAGTACATGACAACCGCTCTCCAAAGCATCGATGACGTGATTGACATGCATCGTGTGCGGCGTACATATAACGACCGCGTCCGGCTTGTTTTCTTTTAACAATTGCTTATAATCGTCATACGTTTCGGCCGATCCAAACCCATACTTTTGAATCACGAAGTCACGATTTTTCTTTACCGGATCAGCAATTGCGGTCACCTCGACTTCTTGAAGCTCGCCGAGTTGTTTGGCGTGCCAATGAGAAATGCCGCCGGTGCCAATCATGCCTACACGAAGTTTTTCCAAAACGCGTTCCCTCCTTATACGCCGATTAATTTCTTCGGGTCATAACTTTTGTAAGCCGTACCTTCGCCGCAAATTTTCAAGCCTTGCCCCCAGTCGACATGGACGTTTTCCACCGGCGGATCCGCAGGATCGCGAAGCTGGAACAAAATGTTGCGCCGCGTGCGGTCGCTCAAGTTCGGCTTCGATCCGTGAATGGTTAAATAGTTAAAAAATAAAACATCCCCCGCTTCGGCCGGACAAGGTGTACCCATTTCGATTGGATATTCGTGATGATCGAGGCGATGATGGCCAAGATGAGAAAGCGGTCCTTGCTTATGTGATTCGGGAACAACGTGCAGGCAGCCGTTTTCGATATCGGCATCGTCCAAATGAACGCTCGCGGCGAGCATCGAATGATTTTCGTGCGGAAAATACGGGTAGTCTTGATGCATTGGGAAAGCTGCGCCTTTCTCCGGCGGTTTCACAAGCATTTTCGAATGGTGAAGCTCGACGTTCGGACCGATCAATTGCGAT
>DASSOY010000016.1 GCA_035700025.1 Bacillales bacterium
TGCGGCACTTGCGGATCCTCATGCATGTCTTGGCCGATGCCGTGGCCGATGAATTGGCGCACGACGGAGAAGCCGCGCGGCTCGGCGAGCGATTGGATCGCGTGGCCGATGTCGCCCATCCGGTTGCCAATGATCGCTTTCTCGATCGACGCATACAGCGATTCCTTCGTCGTGTCGAGCAAGCGCTGCGCTTCCTCGGACACTTTCCCGACGGCGTAAGACCAAGCCGAATCGGCGAGCCAGCCGTTCAAGTTGACGACCATGTCGATCGTGACGATGTCGCCTTCCTTCAACGGTCGGTCCGTCGGAAAACCGTGGCAGATTTCATCGTTCACCGAAGCGCATGTCGCATACGGAAAACCTTCAAACCCTTTTTGCTCAGGCGTCGCGCCGTGCTCACGCAAATAGTTTTCTACGAATCGGTCAATTTCCAATGTCGTCACGCCCGGTTGGATCCGTTTGCGGATTTCTTTGTGGCAGGAAGCCAGCAATTTCCCGGCTTCGTGCATCTTTTCTATTTCACGTCTCGATTTCAAAGTCAACAACGTCATCGCTCCCAACACTCTTGAAATTACGGTTCTTGCAACCAACCACTAGTCTTAGTTTCCATCATTTATTCTTATGAATCAAGGGCAAGTTTTGCTAGGACGCGACCGTCGCTTCTTTCGTGCGTGTCCGCTTCGTTTGGATCCCGAGAAAAACGCCGGCCGGAATCGTGAGCAATGTCATGATCCCAATCATTAAATAAGCTTCGTTCACCGCGGTCATCGCCGCTTTGTGCATCGATTCTCCCGCTGCCATTAAATGCGTTTCGCGCAGTTGGAAGTACACCGAGATGAAAACGACTCCGAGCGCTGAAGCGATCCGGCGCACAACGTTGTTCATCGCCGACCCTTGCGCGACCATTTTGTCGGGAATTGCGTTCATCCCCGCCGTATTTGCCGGCATGTTGGAAAATCCCATGCCGATGCCCCGCAAGACCATCAAGACGACGATCACCCAAAGCGGCGTGCGCAATCCGACGAAATAAAACAGCAGCATCATCAACGTCGATACCGACAGCCCGATCGGTACGACCGCCCCGGCACCTTTTTTATCCAAAATCCGCCCGCCGATGTTCATGAAAATCCCGGTGAATACCGCCGAAGGCAGCAACACGAGACCGGTTACGACCGCACTATAGCCATACACGCTTTGAATCAAGAACGGCAGCAAAAAGATGCTCGCGAACAATCCGACCGTGCCGACACTGGAAATGATGACCGCCAACGAAAACGCAGGCGTCCGAAACAAATCCAGATTCAACAACGGTTCGGCGACTTTTTGTTCGACGATGCCAAACACGATCAAGCTGGCAATCCCTGCTAACGCCAGCAGCAAGTTGACCGGATTCGTCAATTGTTCCAGCGACTGCATTTTCGACAACGCAACCAGCAAAAGACCGATACCGATCGTAATCAATGCAAAGCCGGCAAAATCGAATTTTTTGTCAGGGTTTTTTGCTGGTTTCTTCAAATAGACCGCACATAAAATTAACCCGAGGATGCCGGTGGGGACGTTGGCCAAAAACAAAAAAGGCCAGCTCGCATGTTCAATGATGAACCCGCCGAGCGTCGGCCCGATCGTCGGCGCCACCATGGCAGCGATGCCGTATGCCCCCATCGCCTTGCCGCGTTCATGACTCGGAAACACTTCGAAGATCAATGCCATCGCAAGCGGAATCATCACACCGCCGGCAATCCCCTGCACCGCACGAAAAAAAATGATCGACGAAAGACTCCAGGCAAGGGAGCCGCCGAGCGATCCGCACACAAACAACGCAAGACCGATCATGAACAAGTTCTTCTTCCCGATTTTTTCGCTCAAATAGCCAGTGAGCGGCATCGCCATCCCCATCGTCACCATAAAGATCGTCAAAATCCAGCTCACTTCAATCGGATTCGCGTCAAAAACATCCTGAAAGTAAGGCAACGCCGGATTCATCATGCTGTTGTTCAAAATCAACGTGAACGCGCCAAGCAAGACCGAGATGACCACGAGCCATTTTTCCGCGAAAATTCGCCGCATCACTTCCATCCCCCAACATTTCGTTTCCCGAAAGATCTTCTCCCCACACTATACCACTTGAGCCGCGGCGTGTTTAGAAATATGCACCGGAAGCGAGAGGGGACGCGAGAAGGGTGATTTGGTTGATCCAGCGGACTTATCCACAGATTTCGGTGATGATTGGAGCAAAAATACCCTTCATTGGAGCGAAAACAGCCTTCATTGGAGCAAAAGTGCCCTTCATTGGAGCAAAAACAGCCTCGATTGGAGCAAAACCCGCATTTGTAAAAAAAAACCTGGCTTGCGCCAAGTCATAAGTTTAATCTTCTTGCTGCAGCAGAGCCTCCGCCTGTTTGACTTTCCGGTAAGCGGCCCCTGATATCCAAATGCTGATTTCGTACAAGATGACGAGCGGGACCATCACGACAAGCTGCGAAACGACATCCGGCGGCGTAATCAGCCCGGCGACGATAAGCAAAACAAAATAGGCGTATTTGCGGATCGCGCGCAAAAACATCGGCGTGATCAAGCCGAGCCGCGTCAAAAACATCGCCAGCAACGGCAATTCGAACACAAAGCCGAACGGCAGCGTCAGCTGCACGAGAAACGTAAAATATTCATAAATGCCAAACGTGCCTTCGATTTGCAAATCGTTCGTCAAGCCGATTAAGAAGTCCATAACGAACGGCAAAAGCACGAAATAGGAAAACCCGAGGCCAGCCAAAAAGAGCAGGAGTGTCAGCGGGATGTACATGAGCGTAATGCGCCGCTCATGGTCGTACAAGCCGGGGCTGACGAACGCCCACAATTGATATAAAAGTAGCGGGCCGGTCAACACGAGCGCGAGAATGAAGGCGCATTCCATGTAGACGAACATCGGATCGGTCAGCCGGAACGCGTTCAGCGAAAGGCGTTCCGTCATCGGCGCGTGTTCCAGCATCACGATGATCGGTTTCGATAAAAACAGTCCGGCGACGAAGGCGACGATGAAAAAAACCGCACACACGAACAGCCGCCTCCGTAGTTCGGCGACATGTTCCATAAAGCCCATTTGTTGTTCATTCATAGTAACATCACCCGATTAGTCTTTCTTAACGGTTTTCGATTCGCCTTTCTTGTCCTCGTCATCATCGTCGACCAATCCTTTCGTTGCATGTTTGAATTCACGCAACGTGCTGCCGAAAGCTTTGCCGAGTTGAGGCAAACGTTTCGGTCCAAAAATAACGAGAGCCACAATGGCAATCAAAACAATGCTTCCTGCTCCGAGCATTTCGCTCACCTCCGTTCTAGATGTTGGTGCAACCTTATTGTAAAGGATAGTGTTTCAAGAAGTACAACAACGACTCGAGTTCGACGGACAAATCAATATGATGGACGCGAATCTGTTCCGGCACGGATAACCGGGCCGGCGTAAAATTTAAAATGCCCGCAATGCCCGAGTCGACGATTTCATCAGCGACCATCTGTGCCGCCGTCGCCGGCACGGTGAGAATCGCCACTGGAATTTCGCCGGCGACTTTTTCCCGGAAATTTTTTATATCGTAAACGGGAACGCCGCCGATTTCCTTGCCGACCGTGGCCGGATCGGAATCAAAAGCCATGACGATTTGCGTTCCGCTGTTTTTCATGAAATTGTAGCGCAGCAACGCCGTGCCGAGATTGCCGACGCCGATCAGCGTCACTTTCGTCAATTCGTCCTGATTGAGCGTCTTCCGAAAGAATTCCAGCAATGACTCAACATTGTAGCCGTATCCTTTGCGGCCGAGCGCCCCGAAATACGAAAAATCGCGGCGGATCGTGGCCGAATCGACTTTGACGGCATGGCTCAGTTCTTTCGAGGAGACGCGCTGCTTTCCGGTTTCATGCAAGTTTTTCAAGAAACGGTAATACAGTGGCAAACGCTTGGCCGTCGCCTGCGGAATTCTTGCCTCATTTTTCTTCATCCGGATGTTCGTCCCATCTTCGGTAAAGTCCGCTCTTTCCGCCGGTCTTCTCCACCAAATAGGTTGGGCCGATGACGATGCCCTTATCCACGGCTTTGCACATATCGTATACGGTCAACGCCGCCGCACTCACCGCCGTCAGCGCCTCCATTTCGACCCCCGTCACCGCTTTCGTCTTCACTTCGGCCTCGATCGTTAACCGATATCCGTCATCGGTCTTCCAGTCAAAGCGAAGATCGACGCCGGTCAACGGCAGCGCATGACACATCGGAATCCACTCCGGCGTCTTCTTCGCAGCCATAACCCCGGCCACTTGCGCAACCGCCAGCACATTCCCTTTTTTTAACGTCTGTTGTTCGATGCCTTCGTAAACTTCCCTTTTCACTTCCACTTCCGTGCGCGCCACGGCCGTCCGCACGGTAACGTCTTTCGCGGTAACGTCCACCATGCGAGCCCTTCCCTGCTCGTTCATATGCGTGAAATCCTTCATGGACATCTACCTTTCGGCTCTTGCTTGTCTCAAACTCTTATTGCGCCCGACAGAGCGAACGCATCTACATCTTCACGATTGTACCATATTTCCGGCGTTTGCCGCCGCCCACCGGCACGTCTTCGCGGAAATGCCAATCTGCCTTTATTTTAACGAACATCCGGCAGGAAGTACAATTCAGCGCGGGCCATCTATCGTAAATCGTTGAACGATTGCGCTCCGTCCGCTACACTTGAAGCGGTGAAGCCAATGATTCTTTTACAAGTCAACCAACTGGCGAAATCGTTTGGCGGGGACATCGTCCTGTCCAACGTTTCCCTTGAAGTGAAAACACGCGACCGCATCGGGCTTGTCGGACGCAACGGCGCGGGCAAATCGACATTGCTCAAAATCATCGCGGGTGAACTGTCATACGATTCCGGCGACATTTCGAAGCCGAAAGACGTTTCGATCGGTTACATGGCGCAAAACACGGCGCTCGATTCGGAAAAAACGATTTGGGACGAAATGATGCAAGTCTTCGCCCCGCTCGTTCGCATGGAAAAGCAATTGCGCGAGCTTGAACTGAAAATGGCCGAGCATTATGACGAAAAAGTGCTCTCCGAATATGACGAGCTGCAACAGGCTTATAAAATTGACGGCGGATTCACGTACAAAGCGGATATTCGCGCCGTACTGAACGGCCTGCATTTCGGAGACGTCGACGAATCGACACCCATTTCCACGCTGAGCGGCGGGCAAAAAACCCGTCTGGCGCTCGCGAAAAAGCTGCTCGAAAAGCCGGACGTCCTCATTCTCGATGAACCGACAAATCATCTCGACATTGAAACGTTGACGTGGTTGGAACAGTGGCTCGGCACGTACCCGGGAGCGCTCGTCATCGTCTCGCACGACCGCTATTTTCTTGACCATACGGTCAACCAAGTGTATGAGCTGTCGCGAAACCGTATCGAACGCTTTCCGGGCAATTACAGCAACTACCTCGCGGAAAAAGCGAAGCGCTACGAGCAAGATGTGAAAGCTTACGAGAAACAGCAGAAAGAAGTCGCGAAGCTCGAAGACTTCGTTCAGCGCAATATCGCGCGCGCTTCGACAACGAAACGGGCGCAAAGCCGGCGCAAGCAGCTCGAGAAAATGGAGCGGATCGAGAAGCCTTTAGGCGACGAGAAGACGGCGGCCTTTTCGTTCGGTGTGAAGCGGCAAAGCGGCAAAGACGTGCTTCGCTCCGACGGCCTCGCCGTCGGTTATGAAGCGGATGCGCCGCTGCACGATGGCGTCGACCTCGACGTGAAGCGCGGCGAGCGCATCGCGCTCGTCGGGCCGAACGGCATCGGCAAGACGACGTTGCTGAAGACGCTGGCGGGGATGAAAGCCCCGCTGGCGGGCGAGGTCGTGCACGGGGCGAATGTGAAGATCGGCTACTATGACCAGGAACAGCAGACGCTCAACCCGTCTCAGACGGTGTTGAGCGAGCTGTGGGACGAGTACCCGATGACGTCCGAGCGGGACATTCGCACCGTGCTCGGCAACTTCTTGTTCAGCGGCGACGACGTGCTGAAGCCGGTCGCCGCGTTGAGCGGCGGGGAGAAGGCGCGGGTCGCGCTGGCGAAGCTGATGATGCTGGAGGCGAATCTGTTGATTTTGGATGAGCCGACGAATCATCTCGATTTGGACAGCAAAGAAGTGTTGGAAGCCGCATTGGCCGACTACCCGGGGACGATTCTTTTCGTATCGCACGACCGCTATTTCATCAACCGAATCGCTTCGAAAGTGCTCGAAATGAATCGGGAAGGGTTGGCGGCGTATCTCGGCGACTACGACTACTTCGTGCGCAAGAAAGCCGAGCAAGCGGAGCTTGCGAGGCTGGAGGCCGCCGAGCGCGCGGAAGCGCGCGGGGGCGAAGCGGAGGCGCAGCCGGAAGGCAAGGAGGCGTTCGAAGCCGAGAAGAAGGCGAAGAACGAGGAGCGCCGGCGGCAGCGGCGGATCGAGGAGCTCGAGGCGGAGATCGACGAGATCGAGCAGGCAATTGAGGAGAAGGAAAAGTTGCTGCTCAAGCCGGAAATATACGCGGACCACGAGAAGGCGAACGAGCTGAACAGCGAAATTGCAACTATACGCGAGAAAGCGGAGCATCTCATTGAGGAATGGGTCACACTTCAATAAATGTTAAATCAAGTTTGCACTTAGATTAGTCAGCGTATAAAGCCATATGGAAAGGTGATCTTTTTCTATCACTTTTTGATAAACGGAAAAGAGTTCTTAAGAAAATCAAGAGAATAATTTTAATACCTCTACAAAACTCCCGTGGAACATCCAACTAAATTTACAGCTAATACTTTTATTTATGTATAAATGGCTTACTTCATTATCAAAACACAACAAAATTTTGGGTTTAACGTTCGTTTTTAAACGAACGTTAAACCCAATAGTTTTAAACTAATTAATTTTTTTTGAATTAAATATTAATCTTCTTAACTTACATTTATCTTATCGCAATTTGTTGCATAACCATCTTCATATGGTGAAGATACTGTAACACACGCCTGAATTATTTTGCCATCTTCCCCAACATCACCCTGAGAATAATTTGTATTTACTGAAGTCGAAGTATCGTAAATGGTATATCCATGATCAGTATACCCATCATTAAAATCAACGGTATATCTGGAGTAATGATCGTAAGAAGGGTAGATTGTAATGTGCCATGTTACTGATTCCCCAACAGTATAATAGTATTTATCAGCGGAAATATCCACATCAAAAGTTCTGACGGGATAATTTAGAGTTAATGTTTGTGCATAAGCATTTGAATTTAAGCAAAAACATCCAATTAGTACTGCTAGATAAAGTAACAGCTTTTTCATGTTTTTCACCTACCACTGCACAGGGTCAGATAATACTTCATTAGTTCCGCTAAAACCGATGCTTGCCATCGACCCAAAAAACCCACCAGGCGAAATCGAAACTGAAACATTACTAACTTCTTCATCATGTAAATATGTTACAAAGGCATCTGAATCACCAGAAGCTGGGTTATACCCCGATTCAGTTCTTACTTTGACGTAAGCATACCCGTAATTGTCTCCATTGGCGATTATATTATATTTCCATGCATAACCACCACTAGGTTTTGCGACAATAGTTGGTGCGTCAATATCATAACTTCCTGGGGAACAACTCAACGTCGTACAAGACCATGTTCCATCATAACCATACCCAAATGATGTCCAGCCACGGTCATATCTGATTGCAATAATATCATGATATGTAAAGAAGGGAATAATATTCCATTCATATTCTGCATATAATTTTTCTGCAGGATGGCCAGAGTAAGTAGAATGAGAGTAGAACTCAAGTAGCTAATTAACGAATATTGACTTGGATTATTTTGAATTACCACGTATACATCAAAAATAAAAACTCATTCTAATGATTTCATAAAATTAAATCTATTGACAATTTAAAAAATTAACAATAATTGTGGATGTCAGCTACGGTAAAATTACATACCTCAATAGTCTAAGGAAATGCTATTCCTTCATATTGCTAATTTTATCTACTACCTTTTTATTAATAAATTTCCTTGCAAGTTTCGGATCATCTGTACGAAAAATTACCCCATTTGTATCAAAAATTATAAAATATGGACCCCTTTTTATTTTAAATAGTTCCAGTATATCTTTATCTTCACCTTCTGTAATTACCATACCATTTGAAAATATATCATCCACCTTTTTTGGATATCTTGTATAATAATTGATTGGATTTAAGATTCCATCTTCATAATGATCAACGATTAAGTAAGCGAACATACCTTTTTTTTGAGCATAATATTTCGATTGTTCTGAGCATCCAATAGGACTGATACATATTATTAATAATAAAATAAATAAACACCGGTTTATATTCATTTATAATAACCCCTTCTGCGTTTATATAAATATTTCAATAATTGAATGTCCCATAGCTTATTTAGTTGAAAACGAATACGAATCTAACAATAGTATTTGGAATTTTATAATATATCATTATTTTAAGCATACCATCTTCGGAATTGTTTGGTAACGGCCAATTTAAAATTTTACTAAGTTGAGTCCGTATAATTGTGTAAATTGAGTTTTCAGAGAAAAGAAGAGCCAAATTCAAATCTCTCAGCTAGAATGTAGGTAGCCACCAAAATTCTAGTATGGGAGATGATTTGAAATGGCTCAATACAAGATTAACGTAG
>DASSOY010000017.1 GCA_035700025.1 Bacillales bacterium
GCCGTCCTTCCTTGAAATCGCTGCATCCTACTCACCTCACGCTTTCGCGTCTTCGTGCACGAAGTATTTGCCGAGTTGCCGCCGCCAAGCATCCGGAATCGGTTTGCTTTTTTGTTCCTCAAAATCAAAATACACGAGCACGGATTCGCCTTTGGCGACAAGCTCTTTCGTTTCGCTGTCGTAAATCGGCTGCACGAGCGTAAAGCTCGAATTGCCGATCCGTGATACGTATGTAGCGACCGTCAATTTTTGATCAAAAAATGTTTGCGCGACGAAATCGCATTTAATCGACGCAAGAATGAGCTGCCAGCCGTCGTAGGAATTTTCAACGTCGATCTCTTTAATAAACTGCACACGCGCATGCTCCAAATAGGAAAAATAGTTGGCGTTGTTCACATGGCCAAGTAAATCCGTTTCACCAAAGCGAACCGTTAATTCGATTTCGTGCTGCATTGGAAATGCCTCCCCGGTTGAATCATTCCATTTAAAATGAGTTCAGTGTATATGACGGCGACGTCTTGATCAGGAATCGTCCCGTTTGGATCAAACCAAAAATAACTCCAGTTGCACATGCCGAGAATCGCAAAAGTGACGATATCGGCTGGCAAATCATTGCGAAACCGCCCTTCAGCAATGCCATTTTCAATCAAGTGCTGTAAATTGTCACGGAACTGATCTTGCTCCTTCAAAACGCGAACGACTTGATCTTGCTCCAAATTGCGCATCTCGCGAAAAAAGATTCGTGCCGCGGCTCCTTGCTGATCGATGTTGGTCACAAGCATACGCACGATCTCGAAAATCTTTTCACTCGCGTCCATGCATTCGTCAGCCAAAATCCCGTGTTCCTGCTTTAATAATCCTTCGATAAAATGAAGCTGAATATCCATCAATACTTGCTGCTTTGAATCAAAATAATAGTAAAACGTGCCTTTCGTGACGCCGAGGACGTCAACGATGTCTTGGACGGACGTTTCGCTGTAGCCTTTTTTCCCGAACAAATCGATGGCCGCTTTCATTAATTTTTCTTTCAAAATGCATGCCCTCCCGCGGGATACTGACCGGTTGGTATGTTACACTAACCTTAGTTTATGCCATAAAATAAAGAAACTCAAACGAAATGGACGGTGCACGGATGACTTACGAAAGAATTGGCCCGATCGAGATCGTTACCGGGGAAAACAACAGTCACGTCCCCTTTTCTACATCATTGCTGATTCACGGCAAAGACGAAGACGCGCTCATCGATTGCGGCGGCGGTGAAACAGCTTTCCGCTACTTGCAGCAGCAAAACATCCAAGCGTTGTTTATGACCCATTACCATATTGACCATGTATGGGGGGCGTACTTGTTTCCGAACGCACGAAAAGCGATTAATGAGATCGATGTAAAAAAAATCAATGACCCGATTGAGCTGGCGAAAGCCGGCGGTCGTTTTGCTTTGCTCGGAGAAGACGGCGCGAAAAAAGAAATTGAGCAGCAGCTGAAAAAATCGGATGACGGCACACTGAAGCCGCGCTGGGCGCAGGTGATCGGCCTTACACAAGATTCGTACGCCTATGAAAAAGAAATCGAAGCGGCCGGTACGAAAATGATCATGCTTCATACACCGGGGCATACCGAAGGCTACTGTACGCCGTACTTCCCTGAACACGGCGTGTTGTTCGTCGGTGACTTTGACCTCACGTCGTTCGGCCCTTGGTATAACGACGCCGATTCTGACATCGATGCGTTTTTCAAATCGGCAGAGCGTACACTCGATGTCGACGCGGAAACGTTCGTGACCGCGCACCATAAAGGCACCTACAGCCGGCAAGCGTACCGCGAGCGGCTGCATACGTACATGAACAAGATTCGCGAGCGCGAAGAAAAAACAAAGATTGCTGTACAGAACGGCGTTCATCCGAAAGACATCGTCTATGAAGAAATTTTTTATTTCCGCAAAAATCACCGGGCAACCCCGCGGCTGCTCGGCTCAGAAATTATCGGCATCGCCAAGCACCTCGAGCACCTCATCAAAGCCGGCTTGCCGTTCAAAGACTACTTCCACGAATTTTGCGCATATCACGGTTTACACGCCGAATGGCTCAATTACAAAAAGGCTGACGCCAAAAGCCGTTGAACAACGACTTTTGCACATCAGCCATCCTTTCGCGACAGAGAATCGCTCAATTTAATCTTATCAACCTGAGATTTTCGGTCACACCGAAAATTTCCGATTCGATTTGAACGGAATCGCTCATGAGAAACGCTATTTCGCAAAAAGAAGCGGGTTTGAAATGTTATCGCTCACTGACGACCTTATTGTGCGCATTCCCCCGAAAATTGCCATGATTTTCGGGGGATTTCCAAAAATAAGGCCGCTCATGAGCGATTTCTCCTCGCACCACGCCGTTTTCATCGAAATAAGGCCGCTGGTGAGCGATTCTCTCACCCTTTATTTCAAGTAATCTTTGAATGTCTCGCGCAGTTGCCGTTTCAAAAACTTGCCGACCGATGTTTTCGGGATTTCTTTTACAAAAACGACGTCATCCGGCACCCACCATTTCGGAAACTGCTCCCGCAAATGTTCGAGCAAACTTTCGGCCGATACTTGACCATCTTCTTTCAACACGACGGCCGCAAGCGGCCGTTCTTGCCATTTCGGATGCGGAACGGCGACGACCGCCGCTTCGAAGACGGCTTCATGCGCCATGAGCGCATTTTCCAAGGCGACCGAAGAAATCCACTCGCCGCCACTCTTCACGAGATCCTTCGTCCGGTCAACGATCGTTAAATTGCCTTCTTCGTCAATCGTGACGATGTCTCCCGTGTGAAGCCAACCGTCGCTGAACGCTTCCTCGCTTCTTTCGTCCTTGAAATATTCATCAGCGATCCACGGACCGCGCAACAGCAGCTCACCCATCGCTTTCCCGTCATGGGCAACCTCCCCGTTGTCATCGACGACACGCACCTCCAACCCGGGCACGATCATGCCTTGCGTCGCCCGAATTTGAATCTTGTCTTCGTCGGGCAAATCTTGCTGATACGTTTTCAGGCGCGCCACGGAAGCGATCGGCGACGTTTCCGTCATGCCGTAAGCGTGAATGAACGGAATCCCGTACTTCTCTTCATAGGCGCGGATTAAGCTTTTCGGCGCCGCCGATCCGCCACAGACAACGGCTCGCAAACTATCCGTCTTATAATTGCCACTCTCCAACACCTTCATCAACCCGAGCCAAACCGTCGGAACGCCGGCGGTAAATGTTACTTTTTCAGATTGGATGAGTTCCGCCAAAATTTGCGGCGTCACTCCAGGTCCCGGCAACACGAGCGTCGTTCCGAGCATCGTCGTCGTATACGGAATACCCCAGGCGTTCACATGGAACATCGGAACGACCGGCATGCACACGTCCGATTCGGAAAGCGCGAGCGTATCGGCAAGCGCGGAAGCAAAACAATGCAATACGGTGCTGCGGTGTGTGTACTCAACCCCTTTCGGCTTTCCAGTTGTCGCAGAAGTATAGCACATGCCGCACGGCTCGTTTTCGTCGAGATCACTAACGAAGGCAAAGTTTGCATCTCCGTCCGCGACAAGCTGCTCATACGCATAAGCCGGCGAAAGCGTCGTTTCGGGCGGTTCTTTTTCATCCGATAAAATGACAAAAGCTTTCACGGTCTTGAGCTGATCACGCACCTTTTCGACCATCGGCACGAAAGATTCATCGATCAACAACACGCGATCTTCAGCATGATTGATGATGTAGGTCAAATGTTCCTCCGGGAGACGGACGTTGATCGTGTGCACGACCGCCCCCATGCACGGTGCCGCAAAATAAGCCTCCAAATGCCGATGGTCATTCCACGCCAGCGTGCCGACACGGTCGCCGCGCTGAACGCCGAGTTTTTCCAGAGCACTCGCAAGCGCCCTCGTTCTACTCCCAATTTCTCGATAGGACAATCGTTTAATGCCTGTCGACGTGCGGGAAACAACCGTTTTTTTCGAAAAATACGTTTCCGCCCGTTCCAAAAGCGAATTCACCGTCAGTGGGACGTTCATCATGTCGTATTCAGCCCCTTTTTTTAATAAAATAAATGTTGCCGACGTCGAAGCTTTGCTGCAGGGTCACGGCGCGATGCACAGCAGTAAATGTAAGCGCTTTCTCGTCTATTTGAAAAAGAACCCCCGAGAGATTGTATTAATCTTCAGGGATTTCGAGTACAATTTTACCGAAATTCTCGCCGTTCTCCATGCGAGTTTGCGCCTCTGCCGCGTCTTCCAACGCGTACGTCTTGTCCAATACAGGACGAATCTCATGCTTCGTCACGAGCGCAAGCATTTGCCGAAACTCCTGCGGGCTGCCCATCGCTGTTCCGTATAACGTGATGTCTTTCAAGAACAACTTCGGAATGACAAGCTTTGGAACCGGTCCGCGAGTGGCACCGAAGCTGACGATCCGGCTCCCGTTGTTGCCGAGCGACAACAGCTTTTCAAAAACGTCGCCGCCGATGCTGTCGATCGATAAATCGATGCCGCCGGTCATTTTTTTCAACGTTTTCGACCAGCCGTCCTCACTGTAATTGACACCGTCAACGGCGCCGAACTGCTTCGCTTTCTCGATTTTTTCATCCTTGCTCGAGGACACGTACACTTTCGCGCCAAGCGCTGCGGCAAATTGCACGAGAAACGTCGCAACGCCTCCGCCTACACCGGGGACAAAAACATGCTCGCCTTCTTTAACTTGTCCTTTTGTAACAACCGCCCGGTAAGCGGTCACGCCGGCAAGCGGCAAAGCCGCTGCCTCCTCCCAGCTCAAATGTTCCGGCTTTGAAAACACATTTTCCGCCGGCACTTTCACATATTGCGCATACGTCCCGTCTGAAGGGACACCGAGAATTTGAAACGCCGCACTTTTCTTATGAATGTCGTTCCCCCAGTTCATGCCCGGATTAATCACAACCGCTTCCCCGGGCGCCGTCGATTCCACTTCCGTTCCAACGGCAACCACTTCACCGGCACCGTCCGAACCTGGAATCGCCGGCAGCTCAATGCCGGGATATTGTCCGTACGTAATAAAGACATCACGCCGGTTCAATGCGGCATTTTTTAACCGGACGAGCACTTCTTTCGGCCCCGGTTCCGGGATCGACACGTCCTCGAATTGCAGCTGTTTCGGTCCGCCTAATTCTCTCAATACGATCGCTTTCATGTTCTCCCTCCTCAAAGCTTCAGCTTAAGCGAATCGCTCCGTCGAGCCGGATCACTTCCCCGTTCAACATCGGATTTTCAACGATGCTTTGCACAAACTTCGCATATTCCGCCGGCTTGCCGAGCCTTGACGGAAACGGCGTCATCTTACCTAACACTTCGCGCGCCTTATCCGGCAGCGTCTCAAACATCGGCGTTTCAAACACACCTGGCGCGATCGCCGTCACGCGAATGCCATATCCGGCAAGATCGCGCGCGATCGGCAGCGTCATACCGACGATGCCGCCTTTCGACGCGCTGTACGCCGCTTGACCGACTTGCCCTTCATACGCCGCCACCGACGCCGTATTAATAATGACGCCGCGGCTGCCGTCTTCATCCGGCGCGTTGTTCACCATCTGTTCGGCGGCGAGCCGAAGCACATTGAATGAGCCGACCAAATTCACTTGAATGACCTTCTGAAACGAATCCAGGCGATGCACGCCTTTCTTCCCAAACGTCTTTTCAGCGATCGCCACGCCGGCGCAATTCACCACAACCCGAATCTCACCGAACGCATCCGCGGCATTCGCCGCCGATGCCCTCACCGAATCCTCATCGGTCACGTCCGTTTTGAAAAAACGGACGTTTCCGCCGAGTTCGGCTGCCAGTGTCTCGCCTTTTTCCGTTTGCACGTCAAAGATCGCAACCTTCCCGCCTTCGGCGGCAACGCGCCTCACTGTCGCCTCACCGAGGCCGGATGCACCGCCGCTCACAATCGCTGTACAGTCGCTCAACTTCATCCGCTTCGCCTCCTTATCCGATTCGCTCATGACTGGCCTTATTTTCGAGTAAAAGATCCGGTTTGAAAAATATCGCTCACTGAACTTCTTATTTCCCTTCAAAACCCGAAAATGCGGCGGATTTTCGGGGGATTTAAGAAAATAAGCCTTCTCATGCGCGATTTCACTTGGAAAACCGGACTTTTCATGAAAATAAGACGTCTGGTGCGCGTTATGCTATCCGATTCGCTCAATGATCGTCGCGTTTGCCATGCCATGGCCTTCGCACATCGTTTGCAAGCCGTAACGCAGCCCGCGCCGCTCCATTTCATACAACATTGTACACATGAGACGCGTGCCGCTCGCGCCGAGCGGATGCCCGATCGCGATCGCACCGCCGTTCACGTTCATCTTCGCCGGATCGGCGCCCGTTTCTGCCAGCCAAGCGAGCGGGACGGGCGCGAACGCTTCATTCACTTCGAAAATGTCGATGTCGGCGAGCTGTAAGCGCGCCTTCTGCAACACCTTCTCGGTCGCCGGAATCGGCCCCGTCAACATAAGCGTCGGGTCCGAGCCGACGACGACGCGGGCGATGACGCGGAAGCGCGGCTGCAGCCCGAGCGCTTCCGCTTTCTCACGCGACATGAGCAGGACGGCGGAAGCGCCGTCGCTGATTTGGCTCGCGTTTCCGGCCGTGATGATGCCGTCTTCTTGAAACGCCGGCTCGAGCGACGCCAATTTATCCAAACTCGAATTGGCGCGCGGTCCTTCGTCTTTCGTCACACTCACGCGCTCGCCGTCGGCACCCGTCACCTCAACGGGCATGATTTCACGGTCGAAACGGCCGGCTTTTTTGGCGGCCAATGCTTTCTCATGGCTTTCGAGCGAGAATTCATCGAGCTGTTGGCGGCTGAATCCCCACTTCTCGGCAATTTTTTCCGCCGAGATGCCTTGGTTCACCATGTCATAACGCGACGTCAACTGAGGACTGAGTTCGACGCCTTGCCGGCTCGAAAGCATTGGAACACGCGTCATATGCTCGATGCCGCCTGCGACGACGACATCCATGTCGCCGCTCAAAATCGCTTGCGCCGCAAAATGCACCGCTTGCTGGCTCGATCCGCATTGGCGGTCGAGCGTCGTCGCCGGCACTTCGACCGGATAGTCGGCGATCAACGACGCGATTCGTGCGACGTCATACGATTGCTCGCCGACTTGTGAAACGCAGCCGTAAATGACGTCTTCGATAACTCCTGGGTCGATGCCAGTACGTCTCACAAGCTCCCGCAACGGTTCGGCAGCCAAGTCATCGGCACGAACCGTGCTAAATGCGCCTTTTCTTCTTCCGACAGGCGTTCTAACTGCTTCGACGATAACGGCTTCACGCATCACGACATCTCCCTTTCTTTTATAAACTTAAATCGTCCGTTTTGCTCAAATAGTCATCAATTGTGCCGATGACCGATTTCACACAGCCGTCTGCAAACGGCGATATCAAATTCGCGCTCTCCGCCAATTTTGTGAACGAATATTGGCCGCCGAGCTTGCACAATTTGCGATAATCTTCCCAAGCGGCTTCACGGTTTTCCTGCATTCTTTTCCAAAACTGAAATGCACACACTTGCGCGAGCGTATAGTCAATGTAATAAAACGGCGCCTCATAAATGTGGCCTTGCTTCTGCCAAAAGCCGCCGGCTTGCAAATAAGCATTATCTTCGTAATCGAGATGCGGCAAATATTCTTTTTCCAGCTCGCTCCACTTCTGTTTCCGCTCTTCCGGAGTTGCTTCCGGGTGCTCATAAACGAAATGCTGGAACTCGTCAACGGCTACGCCGTACGGGATGAACTGGAGCGCATCGCTTAAATGACTGAATTTGTATTTCGCAGTATCTTCGCCGAAAAAGCTCTCCATCCACGGCCAAGCGAAAAATTCCATGCTCATCGAATGAATTTCTGCGGCTTCCATCGTTGGGAATTGATATTCCGGCACCGACAAATGACGGCTCGAATACGTCTGAAAAGCATGACCGCCTTCGTGGGTCAAAACGTCGATGTCGGCAGACGTTCCGTTAAAATTAGAAAAAATAAACGGTGCCTGGTGGTCGGCCAAGTATGTGCAGTAACCGCCGCCGGCTTTCCCTTTTTTC
>DASSOY010000018.1 GCA_035700025.1 Bacillales bacterium
GCTCGATTCAAAGCAATTTCCGCAACCCCAATCCGAATCATTCCAGCCAAAAACACCACGAAAAGGAGAAAGACGGGAACAACCATCGCAGCTTCAAGGGTAATGCTCGCTTTTTCGTCTTTATGGAAACTGCTCATTTGTTAGCCCCCTCAATCCCTTTATTTCAAGTCTTCTGGAGTGATTTTCCAAGAAACTTCGTTTGACAATGATGAAAAACCATTATTCCAGACTAGATTGTAGTAGTCAGATTTAAAAACATCAAACACTAATTCACCAGAGGTCTTCTGACCTTTACTTAGCTTTCCTTTAATTAATTCTATCTTTTTAAAGTTGCGTGCTCTATTATCTGATCCCGCTTCATCTGAATCTAATAATTTTACGGCTGAAATTACATCTTGCGCATCAATGACTTTGTTCCCAATGTTTTTGATGGTGATGTTTACTATCAAAAATGATTCATTCGGGAGTTTTTTTCCCTCTATTTCTGGCTTCCTTTGTACGGAGTTCAAAGTAACCCGATATTTACCCAAAGTATCTTTCACAGTACCCGTTTCCCCAACATGAAGGTCAACTTGCTTCGATTCAGTTTCTTTATCTTGTTTTTCACCTTGTGATTTTGGTGCACTGGAGGAATTGTGAGAATTAGTGCTCGTGCCGCATCCTGCCATAATCGCCATGATCAATAATAGTACCCCGTATTTCATTACGAATTTCTTCAATGTACCCATCCTTTCTGAAAGTGATTAATAGGAATAACTAATTCTCTTAGTCAAATGAAACTTATTACCATTAGAACTTCTATTTTCTTCATTAGATAAATCAAGCATTTTAGTGATTCCTGGAATAAACCATGGTTTTACCGATGCAGTTACATTTGCTGAAAGAAAAGTAAATGACTTGGTTAGGTCTGTTCCAGTCCTCAGCTGAATTACAGCCATGATTCTACCTAATCTCGAATTTCCACCTTTATTAATAAATAAAAATAATCTCAAATAGTCACTATAGAACGAATCTACCAATTTATGTTTAGAAATATTAATAAATGTTGCTGGGCCTCCTTTCTTTAACTTTCTCATCTCATTTGCAGTATCTTCTATCGCATACCCCAACGCCGCCGCCAAGATTGCCGCAATATTAAATGGAAACGGTACGGCTGCGGCTTCTCTCATGATGGGCTGCGTGAAAGATTCAATAAAATTGATGGCGAATCGCACTAAGAACAATTCTGCCAAGGCTGCCGCATAGTTGGCTCCTGGTTCATGGATACCATACAAAATGTACTCGACCTCTCGATTGCGAAACAGGAAATCTGATTCTTTCCCGGTTGGTTTACTGCTTGCGAAATAGGTCATGATGTATTCGTCGACATATACTTTGTTTCTTTCAGTTTCCAGGAAGTTTCCCAAGGCACGAAACAATTGATCCATTTTGCTCATGGCATTATCCGCGGTCTGTTCGGCATCTGAGTCATTCTTATGATCTGATTTTTCCGAATTCTTTCCGCCGTAAGCTTCAACGAATTGCTGCAATTGGTCATAAATGCCCTGGTCTTTCGCCAATTCGATGAAATCATTCATCTTTCGTCGAACTTCTTTCATTTGCTCGTCTGGATTCAGTCGGTTCTCTTTTTTGAATGTTTCCAATGCCTTTTGGCCGTCGACATATTTTGTTTTCATGTGATTATATGCACGCGACACCGCGCTTCGGGCGTCCTTGAAGTGGTTTATCGTGTTTTTTCTGTAAGTTCTTGAAGCGGGGACTGATGAGTTTTCGATTTGATCGTTCACCATATTTCTGAAATTGTTTATCACCTTCCATAACCCATGATTCTTTCCGGTCTTTGCCAAAGCCTCCTTCACATATTTTTCATTCTTTGTAAAAAATGAGTCTTCCATTACCATATTATCGACTTGTTCTTCCACTTTGTTTAATTTTTCCGGTGTCTTCATTTTTGCTTTTGATTTCTTGTTCGCCGCCGAATAATATGAATTCTTGCTGTTTCGATGGTTTTTGATCGATTCCTTCACTTGTTCGTTCAGTTTCTCAGCGGATTGCAATTGACCTAGTGCTTGAAATAACTTAGCGCTTGCGGAGCCTGTCTTATTCCTTAATTTCTTCAACAATCTCTTGCTGTTTTCGACATATTCCTGTGCTTTTTCAGCGTCGGTTTTTCCGTCACAGTGGACGTGTGCTGAAGGAATGCAAGCCGTCTCGTAGTAGTCGCCTTCCGGCAAAGCCTCTTGATAATCATCGTAAAACCGTGTAATGTCATTCAAATTGTTGATTTGCGGAAAAACGGCACTGCGGCTCGCACCGGTCACTTCCGATCTTATTTCCTCAAGGGTTTCTTTCGCTCCCTTGAGCAACTGCGCCGTTTTTTTCAATGCCTTTGTCCGCGCTGCGACATCGTCTTGAATCGCGTTCATTGTGTCTGTAAAAGTTGAAGCTTGTTGCATCGCACCGGAGAGCCCCATAAATCTTTGATAAATCAAAGACGTGAAATGGATCGGCGCCCGGTATTTCATGTCTTCTAAAATCTGATGCTTCAAGACCACAGGATCTGACAGCGGACGCGATGTTGTTACTTTCGTTTGACTGGCATCCATCTCCGTATCAACAAATTGGAAAAGTTCACCTTTAGCGTCTACCGTTAAATTTTTCTCAAAGACGTTTTGAAATGTTTTGGTCGCATCTGCATCAGAAGACATCCCGAACAATCCATATTTATGTGCCCCGGCATCAAAATGAGCGAGCGTGGATCGGACTGCTGCCTGAGCCGCTTCTTCTGTTCTCTCCTGTGCCACTAAAATTCTTGCATAATCGATTAAAACGGCATTAAACAGAAACAATAGGACCGTTACAATGATTGCATAGATGGACACGGCACCGTGTTCGTCTATAATAAATGTCCGAAATAATTGCTTGAACCATGGCTTCAGGATCCACGCCTCCTTCCTGTTTATTTCTTTTTAAACTTGCCGATTGCTGATTTGCAGTTGGTGGTTTGACACACGTTCAGCAATTTTTTTACATAGGTAACGGTTAAATCCGTCGTCCGAATGAATTCCACTGGCTCAGAAACATCAGCCTTTGCCGTTGCTTCTATATTTTTGATGCCGAACATTTTTTTTAAACTATCCGGTATTTGCAAAGGACTGGATAACGTTACCGTGATATTGCCTCCTAGGAGATTGTTGTCGAAGTTGATCTTTTCGATCTTAGCTCCACCGGACAACTTCCATCTGTTTACACGATCCATTTTCTTCGCAACAAGTCCTTCTCCCGATCCGGCATCCAGATTCAAACCAAATTTCGATAAAAATTGATTGCTAGTGACACGCCAGTAAAGACCGTCTCCATTCTTAACATCAGTCGTATATTCATTTCTCCCGAAGGAGCCGTCCTCAAGATCGGCCAGACTGTTGTTCCAACTAAAAGCCATCCGATCGGCAATCACTTGCGCCCGTTGATGCAGGACGACTTGTTCATAGACGATGAGGCTGAAAAAGACTAAACTGACAGTCAAGATCAACAAAATCGGGAAAATGAGGGAAGCCTCAAGCGTGAAGCTCCCTGATTCATTTTTCCTTAACTTACCTAACGATTTGGATATTCGCATCGGTCAATCCCTTCCGCGTCATCTTAATCGCCGCCGGTAAATTGCTTGACGCCCTTGTCTCCAAAATCCAACAAGCTGCCAATCCAACCGATGATTTTGTCTCTGAACAGAATGGCAACAAAGACGATGACCGCGATTATCAGCATCATTTCAAGAGTCTGGAGCCCTTCCTCGTCCTTCCAAAATTTCAACCCTGATACCATTAGCGCTTTCATTTTGATCTTCAACTCCTTTTTTCCCATTTCACATGTATTTTGGATCACCTTAACGTTACATCATCTGCATAGCCGGCCATCCAACGATAATTAGAACAGCCAGAAAGATGAGCACTAAGGGGAACACCAATTTTGAAGAAGCTTCTTCGCCTTTCGATTTTGAAATCGCTTTACGTTTTCTCCATAAATCCTGCGACAGTTCACGAAGCGAAAGCACAAGATCTTGTCCTCCTTTTCGGTAATTCAACAAGACCGTTGTTGAAAAAATCGAGACTTCCTGGATTCCGCAGCTTTTGCTGAGATTGTTCATGACAAGCGGAAAAGATTCATTGTTCGTTAATTTATTCACGACTTCCCGCAAATGGTTGTACAACGGATGATTTGAATCTTCCTTAGACCCTACGCATCGAATCAACGCCAATTGGACTGTTTCTCCCGCATTCACAAGCAAAATCATCTTGTTGAGCAGTTCGGGCAATTCCATAACAATGGCGTCATTTCTTTTCTTCTCTTTATCTGACAGACGTTTGATCATGAAGGCGGGCATAAAAGCCGTCATCGCAATCCCGGCGATGAAAAGCAATTGATCGCCGTTTCCGATATACGCCATGAGACAAGTCGCCAAAAAACCAATGAGAACGACGGAAATGAGTTGTGCGACAAACATTTTCGTATAAGGAATCGCCTCTTTATGCCCATGCAGCTTCATGATCTTTTGCTGAATCATTGAAATTCTGCCGTAAAACCGTTCGATAATCTTAAAACGGTCGAGCAAATATAAAGAAACCGGCGCCATGAAATGAAGAGAAAATTCGTCTTTTTGAAAACCGCCGATGAAAGGTTGATAGTCTTTCGACGCTTTCAACCAAATCAGTGCATAAATGATTAGGAGAAAGATTGCGATAAGAGCAAACACCGCCATTGTCTTTACACCTCAATTTTCATGATTTTCTGGCTTAACCAGAAGGAAAATCCTAGAATGCCGAGGCAAGCCGTCATCACAAGAGGACCTGCACCGGGCCATTCGTATAATGGCTTCATGTAGTCGCCGGCGGAGTATTTCATCATTAGAATGACCCCGAGTGGAACGACCGTTAGCACTTTCGACTCAAATCGTTTTTGGGAAATCATGACCGAGATTTCTTGCTGGATGTCGAGCTTTTCCCCGATGATATCCGAGGTTCTTCGTATCACCTCAACGAGGTCACCGCCGGTTCGTTTACACGTGAGGAAAACATCCGAAAAGTTGGCGATATCTTCAACATCTGAGCGTCTTGCGAAATCCTCAACCGCCCTTTCAATAGATTCACTGTTCTCGACCCTCCGGTTGATGATGCCGAATTCCCGCAAAATATACGTGTTTGGATCGGGATACAGCAATTTCAAATCAATGGCCACTTCCCGAAAAGCATTTTCAATGGAGCGGCCTGCTGCGAGTGAAGACGAAAGCGAAGCGATGGCTTCCTTGAACTGCATGGCGAGTTCGGCTTTTCTTTTTTCAAGCAATCGATTTCTTTGCATCCGCGGATATACAAGACCGACGAATGCCATCAAAATTGAAACGATGATATGGCCGTAAAAGAGGTAACCGAGAAAGAAAAAGAATATCCCTGCCAAACATGCGTATTTGTAAAACTCCGTTTTTCTCAAGTGGTATTGGGAATAATCGATAAGGATGCGGTTCGATTCAGCTTTTCGGATGATTTTGGTTGATGGTGCTTGATTGGAGGAGATTTGAGAGGCTTCCCTTTGTACCGGTACTTCGATTTGTTTTTTCTTTCGATGAGCCACCGTGAAGACGTAAGCGGCAATTAGACTGATTAAAATAAGGATGATGATCCCGTCCAAAGCATTTCCCCCTTTCTTTCGAGATCATGATGCGGGAAGGATCCCCGCCAATTTCAGTTTATCTTTATTCTTCAGTGCATTTCCCGTCGCTCTCAACGAGCCGATGACTTCTCCGTCCGGCCCCTCTTCCTCTTCAACAAATTCAAACAACGGGTTTAACTGAATTTCGCCTGCCTTAAGGCCCGCCATTTCACTGACGGCAACGACTTTCCGACAATGGTCTCGCAATCTTGAAAGGTGGATCACGATATCAATAGCCGAACTGATTTGTTTTCTGATGACTTCCACAGGTAAATTAGCCCCGCTCAATGCCATTGTTTCCAACCGGCTCAACATATCTATGGTGGAATTGGCATGTCCGGTGGAAAGCGATCCGTCATGGCCGGTATTCATCGCCTGCAGCATGTCAAGCGCTTCTTCTCCACGCACTTCCCCTACGATGATTCGATTCGGACGCATTCTTAAAGAGGTCTTGATCAACTCTCGAATGGTAATTTCACCTTTTCCTTCCGTATTTGCATTTCTTGTTTCCAAACTAACGAGATTCGGTACGTTACGAATTTGCAATTCCGCCGAGTCTTCAATAGTGATGATTCTTTCATTTTTCGGAATGAAGTTGGAAAGAACGTTCAAAAACGTCGTTTTCCCCGAACTCGTCCCCCCGCTAATGAACACATTGTATTTCGCCAACACCAAATCCTTCAGGAAATCGGCAACTTCTTTCGTCACTGCTCGTTTTTTAATCAAATCGTTCATCCCCAGCGGTTTCCCTGGAAATTTTCTAATTGTCATGACCGGACCTTTCAAAGCAATCGGCGGCAAAACGACGTTTACCCTCGAACCGTCCTCCAGCCGGGCATCCACGATCGGTGAAGATTCATTAACGACGCGGTTCACCTTGGAAACGATCGATTGGATAATATCCTCGAGTTTCTGGACGTCCTCAAACTGCATCGGCGCTTCGGTCATTTCACCGTTTCTTTCGATGAAAATTTCGTTATGTGTATTGATCATGATCTCGGTGATCGTGGGATCTTCAATTAAAGGTTGAAGAACATCCAGACCCCGAAAGGCGTTGTAGATGCGCTGAACGAGCCATTTCATTTGCGCGGAAGTCAGATGATGCTCCGCTGCACTGCGGAACACAGCCTGTTCAATATGCGCTGTCAGCTCTTCGTTCGTTGTCGTGTGCATAAAATCGAGATTGCCGCGGATGTCTTCGATCAGCTTCTTGACAAGGGCATCATTCACCATACAAAACACCTCTTCGCTCGGTCAAAGACAGCAATGCATCGGCAAAGACCGGTGATGACATCAACGTTCTGCCGTCTTTCGCGTTTTTCCATTCCGGAATATAAGGCAAGTGAAGATCGTACGACTGCGAATGTTCCGCTGCGGCTTGTCCGGTATATTTATTGAGAACACGAGTGATTTTGTCCGTGTTGAGAAACTCCTCAAGTGCGGGTTCCAGACAACAGGTCTTGTGAAAACTTAGGGTATCATTGTTCACGAGCCAGATGATTTCATCGCTGATTCTTAAGGCGGTTTTGATTCTTTCTTCAAGCGAACTTTCGCAGTCGATTACGATGATGTCGTAATTGCCGGCAACCATCAGTGCAGAGACCAATGCCTCCGTTTCTTCTCCGGTCAAATCGGCCATTTCATGAGGATTCACGGGAAGGTTGAAAGAGGAAATGGTTGAATGCGGGTCATAATATTTCAGAGACTCGATCTTTGCCGAAAGTTGATCCGGATCGGTTTTTAAATAATATAAAATTTGCGTGGACGTCCGTTCCGGCGGCGGCGAAAAAAAGAGCGGCGTACTATGCAGCAACTCCAAGTTCAAATAAAATACCCGCTTGTTTTGAAGAGCGAATTGCTTGCATAGGTTGACGGCTACCGTCGTTTTTCCCGTTCCGCCGGATGCTGAAAATACAGCAACTCTTTTCGTTTGCGCCGTCGAATCCCCGAGTTTCTGAACGGAACCCCTCGATGCATTATAAACCGACAAAATCGACGACATGAGCTGATTTAAAGGCTGGAATTTGAATACGGACGGCTCTGCACTTTCAGGGGCAGTAACTCGATCGTCTTCCAATATCATGCACATGCCACTTGGTTCGGGCAAATGGCTTGGGATCCATTCGGATGACGCGAGTAAAATGTCATACTTTCGGCCGTCTTGGACATATTCCCTAAACTGTGTTTGGTCAGAGAAAAGTTTCAGTTCGAATTTCGGAGCTTGTTCAGAAGAGAATACGTAAGCGGAGACTAACTCGAGAAAAGATGCGTCTCGATCAGCAATGATCAAGCGGAGTTTTTTCATCAAACCCCTCCATGTTTCAAAGGTTTTGTGGAGTCATACAAAAGAAAGGATTTTCTTAGGAGTTGTTTTGGTTAGTGAAAATGCGGATGACTATCTTACGAAGTTCTATTGAAGAGAAAGACGATGAAAGTGAGGAAAATTCTGAAAGGTTATTACTAGAATAGCAACCCAACTTCTTCCTGTCAAGCCATTGTTTATAAAAAAAATTAGCCGCGCAAACGGCCTTTTTACATGGAAGAACCTATCAAATTTTTATTCAACCGGTCTTTTATCTCTCTTCAACAATCCTAAAATTCCCTTCGGCAGCAACAAGATGAAGATCATTAAGATCAACCCGTAAACGACGCGGTCCAAGCCTGGGAATTGATCCCCGAAACTGTTTAAATATGAGGAAAGCGGGACGAGAATCGTTGCCCCTAAGATCCCCCCGAAAATATTCCCTACGCCGCCGGCGATCGAATGAACGACCGGATTCAAAGCGGTGTTGAAGCCAAAGGCGGCATTCGGGTCGATGAGCTTGTAATACGTAACATATACGGTACCTGCCAAGGCAGCGAGACCGGAGCTGACGACAAAAGTAATCAATTTGACGCGATACACGTTGATCCCGACAGCTTTTGCGGCGCGGCTGTCATCGCGGATGGCCGTCAACTGATAACCGAAGCCGGATTTCACAATGCGCCAAATGATATAGAGTGTGACGATGACGACGATCAAGATCGTAAAGTAATACGGCATCTGGCTGTCCCATGACAGATTGATCAATCCCGATGGTTCCATGTGCAAAGGAACGCTGATGCCGTAGTCCCCGCCGGTATATTGGTCGAAGTATTTAAACAACACTTCCATTCCGATCGTGAACACGAAAGTGATCAAGGAGAAATAATGACCGGACAGACGGCAAATGAAGGCGCCGAGGATGAGCGCCAAAAGCGCCGCCACAACAAACCCGGCGGGAAACCCGAGCACGGCCGGCACGCCCCACTGCGTGAAGAAAGCGGTGACGTAGGCGCCGATACCGAAAAAAGCCGTATGGCCGAGCGACCACATCCCTCCCGATCCGCCTAACAA
>DASSOY010000019.1 GCA_035700025.1 Bacillales bacterium
CAAAACAACATCCCAGAAACGCACGAGGTGTATGACATCTTGAAGATCGACTTCGACGTCTGCGCAATGGGACTCGAGGATTATTTTACAAAAAGAACCAACAGTTGAAGACGTTCATCTCAAGAGGAGGGTCCGGATGAGACGAGCAGCAGTTGTCATGACGGCCTTAGCCTTTGTCCTATTGGCAGCCGGCTGCACTTGGCGGGAAGAACCGCAGCCGCAAACCGGAAAGCATACGGCACAACCTTCTTCTGCTTCCGGCTTCAAGGCGGAAGTGCTGGCAACAAATTTTGACGTACCATGGAACATTGCCAAACACGGAAACATTTTTTACATCAGCGAACGTCCGGGGAAAATCGTAAAAATCGATGAAAACGGAAAAACGGACGAAATGCCGCTCGACTTGACGAAAGATGTTGTCCAGACCGGCGAAAGCGGACTGCTCGGTTTCGTTCTTTCTCCCAATTTCGAAGCTTCTCGAACCGCGTATATTTATCATACCTACGAAGAGACCGGCAAACTTTTCAACCGCATCGTGAAGATCAAATGGACGGGCGGCAAGTGGACCGAGACAGATGTCTTGCTTGATCACATTCCCGGCGGACCGATCCATAACGGCGGACGGTTGGAAATCGGGCCGGACGGCAAGTTGTATGCAACAACGGGCGATGCATCCGACGAAGAAAACGCCCAGGATCGCGACAGCTTGTCCGGTAAAATTTTACGCATGAACACGGACGGCTCAATCCCGAAAACGAACCCGTTCCCCGGTTCTTATGTTTATTCGTACGGCCACCGAAATCCGCAAGGATTGGCATGGAGCGAAGACGGAGAAATGTTCGAAGCCGAACACGGTCCGTCCGCCCACGATGAAATTAATTTGATTGAACCGGGTAAAAATTACGGCTGGCCGGTCATTCGCGGCGACGAAACAAAAGAAGGCATGGTTTCACCGCTGTTCCAGTCGGGATCCGTTACGTGGGCGCCTTCCGGGTTGGCTTATAAAGACGGGGCGTTGTACATCGCCGGACTCCGCGGCGAACAAATTCGCCAATTCGACCTGCACGATCATTCCTCAAAGGCCGTGTTTCAAGGCGCCGGCCGCCTGCGCGACATCCTCATCGAAGGCGACGCGGCGTACGTCATTACTAACAATACGGACGGCCGCGGAACCCCTGGCCCGCATGATGACCGTTTGTTAAAAATCGATTTGCCTTGATGAACGGCTTCGATCCTTAAATTGATCGAAGCCGTTTGCCCCTCTCAACTCTCCGGCCAGCCGCCCCAAACGTGGGACAAATGTCCGTCCGGATCTTTGACCGTGAAGTTGTATCCGCCGCCCTCTTTGAAGGTCATCGGGCCGACCGGAACATTTTGGGCTTTCAATGATTCGTAAAAGCTTTCGATGTTGTCGACCGTAAACTGAATGACTGCCTTGACCTCCCCGAACGAATCGCGGAACGTCAAATCGGGAATTGTTTCGGATTGAATGAGCCCGAGGGCAATGTTGTTTTCGAATTTCAGGAACGCCGCCCGGTCTTCCGGATTGTAAGGAAATGAGCAAGTCATTCCCAAAACATTTTTATAAAATTCAGCCGAACGTTCCGGATCCTTCACCGGGATTTGAATATAAGCTATTTCAAAAGGCATTGTTTCAGACATGAACTCTCACTCCATTTCGATGTGGCTGCTTCCGTTTTCTTCGAATAAATGAGCAAATCGTGATCGATGTTGCAAGCGCTGAGCAGATTTCCGTCAGGATCCTTGAAACAGAACCCTCCATGCCATCGGGTAAGCTTCAAACCTCCACTTCAAGCAGACACGGCATTGAGTTTGTTGCCGTCACAATCCTCAAAAGTAAAGCATCTGAAAGTAGAATCCAACGAATCGTAAATGTCCGTCGTTTCGACTCCATTTGCCTTCAACGTTTCATGCAGCCGATCGATTTCAGACGTTCGAAAGTTAAAAGTGATTTCGGTTAGGAAGTCATTTTCGGGAAAAGCCAGAGGCTTGTGATTTTTAACTTGAACCAAGCATAATCCAATGTCGTTTCCCGTATTCATGCCTGCCGATTTGTTTTCATCATCCTTGAAACGCAGGTTCAAGCCGAGCATCGTTGAGTACCATTCGATCGAACGGTCAAGATCGCTGACCGGCAAAAAAACGTCAGAAACCCCTTGAATCATTGATTCCTTCATGGTTCCATCCCTCCTGTCACGCCTCTGTATGCTTAGATGTCTTCAACCCTCACTCTGTGTTCTTTCACATGTGAGTTCCTGACACACCATCAAAACATTGCCTGCCGGATCTTTAAAGGAAAAGAACGCAACATCGTCATACCGCTGAATTTCTTTGAATATCTCGACGTCGTTCTCCTTCAAATACAGATAAGCTTGATCAACATCATCGGTGTCAAGCATCAATAAAATTTTATAGTCGTCGCCCTGCAAAAACCGGTTGCTGTCGAGAAGCAATTCAGCCCCGCCTTCGGTTTTCAAATTGCGCACCGGACCATCGCCGAGCAGTTCGGCATCCGTGCCAAAAAGGTTGCTGTACCACTCTGCGGCGTTTTCCATGTCAGTGACATTGACGAAAACGGCTTTGATCCGGTTTTTGATCGGACTTCGACGGTTTTCGTCGACGGGTATCGGCTCACCTTGATAATCGCTTTCGGTAACCATGAACACATTGCCGTCAAGATCGCGGAAACGGAAAAACTTCAAACCTTGATGCGGATTTTCACGTTCCGTCACCATTTTCGCCCCCAGGTTTTTCACATGTTCGTAAGCCGCATCAATATCTCTCGTCAAAAACATGCATGAATGTTGTTTGCTTTCATCCCAGTCCAGGTCTTGCTTGTTCACGCTGTTGTCATCAAGGATCATGCCGGTCCCGCCTTCAAGCTCCATCCAGTATATCGGGCCGCCGTTCAAGCGTTCCTCCAGCAATGGAAGTCCAAGCATCATACTGTAAAAAGCTGCTGATTTCCTTAAATCTTTAACATGAAGGAATGTCGTACCGATGTACGGCCGGACAGGACTTTTTTGCGTTTGTTCCAATTGATCTCCCCCTTACTCCGGAAAAGTGACCGCACCGATTTCATTGCCGTCGGGATCGTAAAATTCGAAGAACCTCATCCCGTCGTCTTCGTGAATTTCCGTTACTTCAACCTCTCTTTCTTTTAAAAAGTTGTGGAATCCGTCGACATCCTCGGTGAAGAAATTAAAAGTCATATGCCCGGGTTTCTCCATTTTTTCCGCTTTATAAATACAAAGACCGGTTTGATAAGGATGGTGATCCCTGAACCTGAACCCGACATATTTGCCGTCTGAACTGCGGAAGGTGACTTTAAACGGCAGCAATTCCAAATACCATTTCTCCGATTTTTTCAGGTTCGTGACAGGTACGAACACCGTGTCGATTCGTTTCACAAAAGACACTGTTGACCCCTCCTTAATATCGTTTTCACCCTAACAACGATCAAAGAAACGAAAAAGATACGGTTCTTTTAAAAATTTTTTCAAAAAAAATTACGCGGAGGCGACGACCGAAAAAACATTGCCGTCCGGGTCCTGAAACTGGAAGGTGAGTGTCCGGCCATGAGCAACTCTCTGGATGGCAATGCCCTGTTCTTGCAAGGAGTGGTAAACATGGATGACTTCTGACGGATCAAAACGTTGAAACGCTTTCAAAAATAGATCAATAAGCTCCGCGGCGCTTTTCGACTTCAACCGTTTTTGTGCTTTCTCCTCTTGATTTTTGACACGACGCAACGCAGCTCTCGCCCGGTGCAAGGCGGCTTTCAGTGCGCCTTCCGTTGTCCCAAGCATGTCCGCGGCGTCTAGTGCGGAAAAACCAAACACATCGATTAATAAAACAATCGCGACTTGGCGCGGAGGCAAGCGATGCACGAGCGATTCGACGGCTTCAATCGCCTCAAACTCGGACTCCGTCCCGCTTTCTGCATTTTTTTCTTCCTCATATGTATCTACCGGTCTTTTATTTTTTCGGCAATGATCGATCCAAGTGTTGGTAGCGATTCGAAACAAGTAGGCTTTCGGCGCGGGGTGTTCTTTCAGAGAAGTTTTCGCGTTGAAGGCTTTGAACAACGTATCCTGCATGAGATCTTCCCCATCCCAGGGCGTTCCGGCGACCATGCGGCAATATTTCGACAACTCCGGGTGCAGCGAGGCGATCAACGATTCGTTTTCCACACGATTTTCATTTGTCAAAACAACGACACCTCATTTATTTGTTCGTACTTTTCAGTATCTCATATAGCAATTATAGCATATAATTTTCCAGAAAAAGGAACGCCCCTCGGAAGGGAACCGCTCCTCCTTCGTTGTTTTCACAATGCGGCAATCATTGTAAAACGCGATTAGAAATACCGTTTTTGCATGTCACGGATCAGCCGCTCCGGATCGCCGTAAACTTGCCGTAAGCCGTACCCGATATAGAGCGGCGTCGTGGCGTAACGGGGAACAATTTTTATAAAAAATTTCCCGAGCCAATGGTAGAAAAACAAGTTGTAGCTCGAACAGCCGCGGCCGTTGAAATGATTCAAGACGTAATGCACCGTTTGCTGAACATACGCTGCTGCTTGCTCGATTTGCTTAAGATCACTGAAAATGACGTTAAATTCCGTAAACCCAATCATCGGTTTCTTGGAAAGGTTCAACTGCACGCCGTTCGATGAGTGAATGTCATGTCCCTCAAAATATTCTTCTGCCAAATTGTCTCGATAATCGACAGTTTTCAAGCCGATAATTTGCATGTGCGGATGGCGGATCGATCCTCCCGACAACGGTCCTTGATTTTTAAAGAACAGTACCGATTCGTACGTTCCTTGATGCTCCATTTCCAGCCATTTTTCCATCCCAAACCGGAACACTTTACATAAATGCGCCAACGAATAGCGAGTCAAATCGGTTTCACACTCATCCGTTTCGATCAACACCGTTTGAAACGCATCTTGCAACACCGGATATTTATTTTTTACGAGTCTTATGCCGTCCACGCGAGCATCCAAGATTTCCGACAACTTCTCCGGGCTGCAAAACGGACAAGCACTGTCTCTTCCCTGCAAAACATTATTCGGTTTCGCGCGAGCCATTTCCGTATTAAAACGAAGAATCGTATCGGTTTTCATCGGTTCACCATACTCCTGTTCGTACATTCGATTGCCCCAATTATAGCACATAAGAAAACGGCGATTCCCCTTTGGAAATCGCCGCTTTCGCTATTTCACCACGGTCACCGTTTCATTGTGCCTGCCCCACTGCAGTGCATCGGTTCGGTCATCGAAATACAGATCGATTTCCTTCCCGTTGATCGCCGAACCGGTGTCCACCGCTCGTGCTGCTCCGTAACCGGGCACCTTCACCGTTGAGCCGAGCGGAATGACCATCGGATCGACCGCCGCCACTTTCGCGTCGGGATATTTGTTCAAATCGACGCCTGTCGTCGTCATCCCTGAACACCCCGGGCAATCGGCCGTGTATGCGGTACTTTCCACTGACATGCTTACGCTGTCGTCATTCCCGTCGTTGACCGGATTCCCGGCTCTGCTATGCAACGCGTCCAATGTATGCGGTCCGGCAATGCCGTCGACGAGCAAGCCTGTTGCGCTTTGGAACCTTTCAACCGCAGCCTTCGTAATCGACCCGAAATAGCCTGTCACCGTGTAATGATAATACCCGAGTTCCTTCAGCTGCTCTTGCAAATTTTTTACCGAAGCACCGTTCATGCCGCGCACGAGCCACTTCAACGCATGAAGCGTATGCGGACCGGCAATCCCGTCGACCTTCAAACCGTGGTCGCGCTGGAAATTTTTCACCGCCTGTTCTGTGATCGGACCGTAATAGCCCGTCGATTTCGGATAATGAAAATAGCGGTTGCTTTGCAGCAAATTTTGCAGCATCTTCACGTCCTTGCCGCTCGTCCCTTCGTACATCAGCCTGTCCCCGAAAGCCGCGTGCGAGACGGCCGGAACGATCAGCATAACCGCAATTGCAACGAATAATGCAGAAACCAGCTTCTTCATCTTTTCCCTCCTCATACAACAGGAGGTTCGACGGGGTTCTGGCGTTTGCGACAGGGACTTTCGGTGCAATCTCTTCCTTTTCGGCCGCAAAGAAGATTTCCTCAAACGATGGCTGGGTTTGCTCCAATCAACCGGCTTTTCGCTCCAATCAGCCGGCTTTTCGCTCCAATCGACCCGCTTTTCGCTCCAATCAACCGGCTTTTCGCTCCAATCAACCCGAAATTCTGTGGATAACTCACGAAACGACCGCCCTGGTTGCCGCCAAAAGAAAAAAACACCCTCAATTGGGGTGTTTCAACAAAAAAGCATCAACTGATCGTGACTTCGTCACATAAATAGACGTCCTGTATCGCATTCAACAGCTTCACACCTTCGGCCATCGGCCGCTGGAACGCTTTCCTTCCGGAAATCAGTCCCATTCCGCCGGCGCGCTTATTAATGACCGCCGTTTTCACGGCGTCGGCGAAATCGTTATCCCCGGAGGCGCCGCCGGAATTAATCAAGCCGATCCGCCCCATATAGCCGTTGGCTACTTGGTAACGCGTCAAGTCAATCGGATGATCCGTCGCGAGCTCCGTGTACATCCGCTCGTCGAACTTCCCGTAACTGCCGTCTTGATTCAACGCCTTGTAACCGCCATTCACCGTTGGCAGCTTTTGCTTAATAATATCCGCTTCGATCGTCACGCCAAGATGGTTCGCCTGGCTCGTCAGGTCGGCCGCCGTATGGTAGTCGGTGCCGTCCTTTTTAAAGCCGGGATTTCGTAAATAACACCAGAGAATCGTGAACATGCCGAGCTCATGCGCATACTGAAACGCTTCGCTTACCTCTTGAATTTGCCGGTTGGATTCCTCCGAGCCGAAATAAATCGTCGCACCAACCCCGGCAGCCCCCATTTCCCAACATTGCTTAATGTCACTGAACATGATTTGATCGTAACTGTTCGGATAAGTGAGCAGCTCGTTATGATTGATTTTCACGATAAAAGGAATTTTGTGCGCATACTTCCGCGAGACCGCACCGAGCCCGCCGTATGTAGAGGCAACCGCGTTACAACCTCCTTCGATCGCAAGCTTCACGATGTTTTCCGGATCAAAATAGGCAGGATTTTTCGCAAAAGACGCGCCGGCCGAATGTTCAATGCCTTGATCGACAGGTAAAATGGACAAATAACCCGTATTTGATAGTCTGCCATGACCGTACATCGTTTGTAAGTTTCGTAAAACTTGATTGTTGCGGTCCGTCTGGGAAAACACTTCGTCCAAGTAATCCGGCGATGGCAAAATCAACTGCTCTTTCGCGATGGTCTTGCTTTCATACGAGAGCAAATCTTCCGCTTCATTTCCGAGATACTCCTGAATTTTGTCAATCAAAACAATCACCTCGTTATTTTTATGATGTCATCCATTCCTTCACTCGAACGCCTCGTCTCCCTTTCCTTTTCCCTTCCTTCATGGAAAGCAAAACAACCGTGAAAACAATGAAAGTTCCCCCGACGAGCTGTACAGCGCCGAAAGAAACGCCAAGCCAAAGAATCGCCGAAATCGTTGCCACCAGCGGTTCCGCACAGGCAAGCAAACTCGTTTCCATTGGTAAAATGTAATGCAAGCTTTCAAGATAGAGAAAAAACGCGAGCAGCGTCCCAAACACAATCACGAACAAAACGGCGCCGACCGATGAAAGCGTCCACTGTTGTCCGGCGAGGTGCCACGGCGGAGCAACAAAACTCATGAAAAACCCGCCGATGAACATGCCCCAGCCGACAACGAGACCTGAACCCCACTCTTGTAAAAGTTTCCCGGGAAACAATGTGTAAAATCCTAAGGCAGCCGCGGAGGTGAGTCCCCATGCAACCGCAGCCGGTGAAACTTGCAAGTTTTGCGGCATCCCGTTGGTCAGCAACAAATACGTACCGAACAAGGCGAGCAAAACCGCTGTCCATTCTTTCGGTTTGGGCAATTTCTTCAAACGCAAACAAACATAAACGAGCAGGAGTGCCGGTCCGAGATATTGCAATAACGTCGCTGTCGCTGCGTTACTCGCTGCGATCGCCGCAAAGTAAGTATATTGAACCGCCAGCATCCCGAAAACCCCAAACAAAAGCAACGAAACCGGCCGTCTTCGCCAAATGGTAAAAATATTCGTCTTTCGCGCTTGCAAAACGAGCAGGATCAGTCCCGAGGCAAGCAAACGAACGGTCACGAGCCACGCCGGTTGAAAATTCCCCGCCGTAAACAAATGCTGCGCAACCGTCCCCGACAACCCCCAAAACGATGCAGCGAGCAGCACCATGACAAACCCTCTCACTTTTCGGCTATTTTTCATCAACGTGTTCTCTCCAAACCTGTTTTTGATTTTCATTGTAGCATGCGAAAGAAAAAAGCGGGAGGTCGTCTCCCGCTTTAATCATCCGCTTTCTTTTGTTTTCCGCCGGGCAGTCTTCCCGCCTTTTTCGCCGCTTCCCGCAACAGAAATTCCAAATGCCCGTTGACACTGCGAAACTCGTCGGATGCCCATCTTTGCAACACTTCGTACAAATCAGGATCGATCCGAAGCGGGAAATTCTTTTTCTTTGCCATCGGAATCCCTCATTTAATACAAGCTTCCCGTGTTGATGACCGGCTGCGTCCCTTTATCCGACACGATTGCCACCATGAGATTGTTCACCATGTTCACTTTTCGCTCTTCATCAAGCTCGACGACATGGTCTTCCTCCAACTGTTGAATCGCCATTTGCGCCATTCCCACCGCACCTTCAACGATTTTGCGGCGCGCCGACACAATAGCTGCAGCTTGCTGCCGTTGCAGCATCGCTTGCGCCACTTCCGTCGAATACGCCAAATGCGTCAACCGGGCTTCAATGATATGAACGCCCGCAACATCCAACCGCTCCTGCAACTCAATCTCCAGTTCTCTTGAAACTTCCGAGGCGTTGCCGCGAAGCGTCAACGGTTCATCCTCGAACGTATCATACGGATACCGCGATGCAATGTGGCGAATCGCCGTCTCGCTTTGAATCTCTACAAATTTTTCATAACTGTCGACATCAAATGTGGCTTTCGCGGAATTGACGACTTTAAACACGATGACCGCCGCGATTTCAATCGGATTCCCTTGAACGTCGTTCACTTTCAACCGTTGACTGTTGAAGTTGCGGGCACGCAGCGTCACCGTCTTGCGAAGCGACAGCGGCAAAGTTAGAAACAATCCGCTTTCTCGAATACTCCCTTTGTAATCACCGAAAAAGATGACCACGACGGACTGGTTCGGCTGCACGATGGTGAGCCCGCTAGCCATTACCCCCGCAACGACAATGAATAATATTCCCAATACAGCAGCATGGCTAACGAAACCCAACCCCGCGATTAAAAGCGACAATACAATGAGAGAAACACCGATAAATCCGTTCATCCGCCATGCCTTGACCTCTTTCATGGCCCATACCTCCTGTGTAAAAACAATATTTATTTTATATCATTATGATATCACTTTTTGATAAAAATGGAATCCTTTTTTTGTGTTTTTTATTCGCTTGAGACGGGAAGTGGACGAATAAGGAGGGTTTGCGATGGCAAAAAACGTACTTATGGTCGTAACCAACCATCAAAAAATCGACGAAGATCGGAACACCGGGTTATGGCTCGAAGAATTCGCCGTTCCACATGAAGTGTTTACGAAACGAGGATACGGGGTGACTGTTGCAAGTCCGAGCGGAGGCGAGGTTCCCATTGACCCGAACAGCGCATCCGACGATTGGCCGAAAGCAGAAAAGCTTTTGGAAGATACGATAAAATTGGATGCTGTGGACCCGTCCGAATTTGAGGCAGTATTTCTGCCGGGCGGTCACGGAACGATGTTTGATTTTCCTGAGAATGATCCGTTAAGAAGCTTGCTTGCGGATTATTACGAGCATGGTAAAATTGTTGCCGCCGTATGCCACGGTCCCGCAGGTTTGACCGAGGTGAAATGGTCTGACGGCACGCCGCTCGTGTCCGGAAAGACCGTCACGGCGTTTACCAATGAAGAAGAAAGCGGAACCGGGTTAGAAGATGCGATGCCGTTTCTGCTCGAATCGCGCTTACGCGATCAAGGCGCGAACTTCGTAGGCGGCGAGAAATTTGCCGATCACGTCGAGCGCGACGGCAATCTTATTACCGGCCAAAACCCGCCTTCCAGCAAAAGCACCGCTATTGCCGTCGCTGAAGCTTTGGAGGCATAAAAAATAGCACCCCTTTAGGGTGCTATTTACCCGGACTCCCCGGGTGATTGTTTGTTTGCATACACAACCACCTCCTTTGAGGTTTAAAGATTCGACGCCCGCGTCGAATCTCCTTCTTTTTTATTTAAAATGTTTCATGGGAATCAATCACTAAATAATAGCGGCATTCACCTGAACCGTTGTTGATGAAACGGTGAGTAACGTTCGCATCAAAAACGATGGAATCTCCTTCGTTCAATTCATACCCTCCAGCAGCCAATTCCACTCTCAGTTTCCCTTTTTCAACGGTGATATATTCCTTTACTCCTTTGGCATGCGCTGGAAAAACACCGCTTTCTTTGCCTTCAGGAATTTTATTTAAGATGAACTCGATTTCATCGGACGGCGTCAACAAGTGCCTTTCAAAACCTGATTCTTCATCCCGATAAACGAACCGCTCTTCTTTTTTGACAATCGTTACTTCGCGATCGCCCTGCTCTTCAAGCAGCTGCGAAATCGTCGTGCCTAACCCTTCAGCCACTTGAGCGGCCACGTGAATCGTCGGATTTTTTTCGCCGCGCTCAATTTTTGAAAGCATCGAGCGGCTAACGCCGCTTTTTACACTTAAATCCTCAAGCGACAACCCTTTCGCCTTTCTCATTTTCCGAACATTTTCATGAAATTCCATTATGGGACTCCTTATATCCACTATAGGGGATTTTTATCTTGATTTTTTGTAGATATTATTCCACTATAGTATACAACGCAAACGAATAACTGTCACCATAAGGAGGTTTCATATGCTCGCTTTGCTTCCATTGATTGCAATATTCGTGTTTCTGTTCTTGTTGAAACAATCTCCTGTACGTACGGGAATTTTCACTTATTGTCTCGCGATCGGAATCGTTGTCTTCTCATCCGCTTACGCACTTCCTGTAACCGGAATCATGCACGCGACCGTCAAAGGCGCACTTTTCACACTCATCGTTGCTTACGTTGTCTTCTTTGGCGTACTTTTGTTTGAAATCATGGAACGATCGGGAAATCTCCGCAAATTGGCTGAAATTCTTACCGCATCGAGTCAAAGCAAAATGACGCAAATGATCATTTTAGTGACCGGCATTTCTCCGCTGATCGAATCGACGAGCGGTTTTGGAACGGCATTTCTCGTCGTTGCCCCGATCTTATCTGCACTTGGATTCAGCAAATCGAAAGCTGCGATGCTCGGTTTAGTCAGCTTAATGGCCGTTCCGTGGGGAGCATTAGCGACAGGAACGTTCATCGGAGCGAAACTCGGGCATCTCCCATTGGAACGACTTGGCGTTGGGAGCGCCTTGTTAAGCCTTCCTGTTTTCGTCTATTTTTTAACAGTCGCCGTTTGGATTGCTGGCGGCAGGCAAGCCGTGAACCAACATTGGCAGAAAATCGCGTTGTTTTCTGTTATTTTTGGCGGATCGATCGTCTTTTTTAATAGATACGTGAGTGTTGAACTTGCCGGTGCATTGAGCGCGCTAATCACAACATGCCTAGGACTATTCTTTTTAAAGGCAAACCGTTCTCTTTTACAGGTGATGAGTCCGTATTTCTTTCTGACAGGTACAATTGTGTGCACGAGGCTTTTTGATCCAATAAAAAAGTTTCTTCAATCGTATGCTGCAATTCATTTGCCGAATTATGATTTTGCCTTTGCGCCGTTGTATGCACCTGGATTCTGGTTGTTTCTGACGTGCGCGGGCTCGATAGTGTTTTTTAAACTGAACCGGAAGGATATGCGAGCAGCAGTCATCGCTTCTTTTCAAAAATGGCGGCCGTTCACGATTGCGACAATCGCTTTCGTTTCAATGGCTGAAGTAATGACTGCTGCAGGAATGACCCGTTCTATTGCTGAGGCAACTGCAACGCTTTTCGGTCCAGCATATTTACTCGTTGCTCCTTTTGTCGCTGGGTTAGGCGGGTTTTTGACGGCAAGCAACACGAGTGCCAACGCCATTTTCATGCCGTTTCAAGTGCAAACAGCCAAGCATGTACACATACCGCCGGAATTACTCGCTTCTGTTCAAAATACCGGAGCGTCTCATGCAACGATGTCGTCACCTTCTCGTATTTTATTGGCCCAGTCCGTGTGCGGACTCGAATCGTCTTCCAATCACTTGCTTCTTAGAATGATTGGGATCACGGCAGGTGCATTAATTTTGATCGCTGCTTCCGCCGCTTGTTGGTTTTGGGTCTTGTGAATCTCATCCCTCGCTTAAATAAGCAAACACTTATATAATGAAATGCAGGTTGAATGAACGGGGGGAATGAGCTTGGAGGCAACTATCGAAGGAACTGCCGCTTTGATGAAACTGCTCGGGGATAAAACAAGGCTTGCGATGGTCGCGCTGTTCGCCGAAGAGGAGTGCTGTGTGTGCGAACTCGTTGAAATCTTTAGCATGAGCCAACCGGCTGTCAGCCAGCATTTGCGTAAACTCAGGGATGCTGGTCTTGTTCAAGAACGGCGCAACAAGCATTGGAATTTCTATTCCTTGAACCGCGAGCATCCAATGTTTCCGGTTGTCGACGCGCTGCTTGCTCATGTGCCTGACCAAAATGAACGATTGAATCAACTGAAAGCCGCACGCTTGCGGATTTCTTGCTGCGATTAGGAGGATTTGGACTTGGATTCTGCAATACTGGCTTCGGCAATTTTTATTGCCACTTTAATTCTTGTGATTTGGCAGCCGAAGGGACTTGGCATCGGTTGGACGGCCTGTGGAGGTGCCGCACTCGCTCTGCTCGCCGGCATCGTGAGCTTTCACGACGTTTTTACCGTAACCGGGATCGTTTGGGATGCGACGCTTACGTTTATCGCCATCATTATTATTTCTTTAGTGCTCGACGAGATCGGGTTTTTCGAGTGGGCAGCTTTGCACATGGCGCGGCTGGCCAAAGGGAACGGCCGGAAAATGTTTGTCTATATCACGCTGCTCGGAGCGTTTGTGGCCGCTTTTTTTTCAAATGACGGGGCTGCGTTGATTTTGACGCCGATCGTTTTAGCGATGATTCGTTCTTTAAAATTAAAAGAAGCCTTGATTCTCCCGTTCATTATGGCGAGCGGTTTTATAGCCGATACGACCTCGCTTCCGCTGGTGATCAGCAATCTCGTCAACATCGTTTCCGCGGATTATTTCAACATTGGTTTTGGCGCGTATGCCTCACGGATGATCGTCGTCGACCTCGTTTCCTTGGCGGCCAGCCTGTTCGTTTTGTATCTTTTTTTCAAAAAACGCATTCCGCATTCGTATGATAAGTCACAACTGCCGGCACCGAGCAAAGCATTGAAAGACCGCAAAATGTTTCGCCTATCCTGGTTCGTACTGGCGGTGTTGATGGCCGGCTATTTTGCGAGTGAATTTTTCCATTTGCCCGTTTCCGTCGTATCCGGCATCGTGTCGATCTTTTTCCTTTGGATGGCAAGGCAAAGTCCCGCGGTTTCGATAAAAAAAGTGTTGGCCGGCGCACCGTGGGCAATCGTTTTCTTCTCGGTCGGTATGTATGTCGTCGTTTACGGGCTGCAAAACGTCGGACTGACGTCCTTGTTGGCTCGGGTCATTGAAAGAGCTGCTGACGGCGGCTTATTTGCCGGAACCGTCGCGATGGGATTCATTGCTGCCATTCTCTCTTCGATCATGAACAACATGCCGACGGTCATGATCGACGCGCTCGCCATCAACCAAACCGATGCCGCCGGACTCATGAAAGAAGCGCTCGTCTACGCAAACGTGATCGGCTCCGACCTCGGCCCGAAAATCACGCCGATCGGCTCGCTCGCCACGTTGTTGTGGCTTCACGTTTTGGCGCAAAAAGGGGTGAAAATCAGCTGGGGCTACTATTTCAAAGTCGGTGTCATTCTGACGATCCCGACGCTGTTCATGACACTGTGCGGTCTGTATGTTTGGCTGCTCATCGTCGGCTGACGGACATCGGCGCCGGAATCGCTCATGACAGACGTTATTTTACTCAAATGAGCTGATTTTTTATAAAATCGCTCACTGAAATCGCTATTCCTCTTGTAAAGTAAAAATGGGGGCTGAAATGCACGTGATTTCAGTAAATAACGTTCCTCATGAGCGATTTCATCTAGAAACGGGATTTATAAGGAAAATAAGCCTTCTGGTGAGCGATTTCACCGGAACGGAACAATGAGAAGGAGAATATTAATGACGAAACCAATCATCTATTTTCTTTGCACGGGAAACTCTTGCCGCAGCCAAATGGCGGAAGGATTCGGAAAAAAATACCTCGGTGATCGTTACGAAGTACGATCAGCGGGCATAGAGGCGCACGGGCTGAATCCGAAAGCGGTCGAAGTGATGCGTGAAGCAGGCGTGGACATTTCCGGACAGCAATCGGAAACGATTGATCCGGGATTGTTGTCAAAAGCGGCGTACGTGATCACGCTTTGCGGCGATGCCGAAGAACGCTGCCCATTGACGCCGTCAGGCGTCAAGCGGCTGCACTGGGGCATGGAGGATCCGGCGAAAGCCGGCGGCATCGAAGTGTTTCGTCGCGTACGCGACGAAATCGCGGCGCGGGTTGAGCGCTTTGCGCGCGAGGAGGCTGGCGCCTAAGGCTCGGTGCGCCAGCATTTGCGGCATGTGGAGCAAAAGCCGGCGCCGGGGAGCTGGTAGTAGAGGCAGCAAGTTTGGCGCACGCGCAGGCCGTCGACCGTTTCGCGGTCGTAAAGGCCTTTGAGCGGATTGGCGGACAGGCCGAAGGCTTCCCCGTCATCTTCTTGTACGAGATAGCGGAAATCAGCTTTGATCTCCGCTCGCTGCGGCGTGTCGGCTTGCTTCATACGCTGTTCATAGAGCCAAAACACGTAAACAGCGGTGTTTTCCCATAAAATCGCCTCGGGAATCGCAGTCAGTTCAGCCAATACTGCATTGACCTTCGTCAAGTTTTCTTTGAATACCCCTTGCAGCACCCGTTTTCTCCATAAAGAGCGTTCCTGCCCGGCCAGCGGCAAGGAGGTTTCCTCGTCGAGCTGCAACCGCGGCAGCCATTTTTCCGTATTTACTGAAGAAGCCAGCCGGCAATTGTCTGCGCGAACGTCCAAGCCTTGATCGAAAATCGTCATCGCATATAAAACTGGAGCTGCAGCAGCAAAGCTGTATCGCTTTGAAAATTGTGAGGCCGTTACAAGCATGGACGGCGAATGGAGCAAATGACCGATTTCAGTGAGGACTTTCTCCAGCTTTGCCGTCGACAACAAGTCGCTGCCAGCGAACATCGTCTTTGCGTGTTCAGGCGCAAATCGGAAATCGCAAATCAATTTTTCCTTTTCTTCATGTTCCAAGAAGCACCGGTGCTTTGTCGCGAGCATGAAGCTTTCTTCCTTTCCCGTACGGAATGCACATCGGGGTGCCGAAAATCGGATCTGAGGCGATTTTGACATCCAAACCGAATATCGCTTTTACCAACGCTTCGCTCATGATTTCTTCGGGAGCGCCTTCTGCATAAACGGTCCGATCGTTGACGGCCACAAGATGATCCGCATAACGGCAAGCCAAGTTCAAATCATGCAGCACCATTACGATCGTTCGACCTTCTTTTTTGTTCAAGTCAAACAGCAAATCAAGTATTTCCACTTGATGGGACATATCAAGGTATGTCGTCGGTTCATCCAATAAAATGGTTTCCGTATCCTGGGCAAGTACCATGGCCACCCATGCCCGCTGGCGCTGGCCGCCGGATAACGCCTCAACCGGCCGATCGGCCAGTTCTGCCAAACCCGTCACGTCCAACGCCTTTCGAACAGCCGCCTCGTCGGCATCCGACCATTGCTTAAGCCAGCTTTGGTACGGGTAGCGGCCTTGTTTGACGAGCTGCAAAACCGTGAGACCTTCCGGAGCCGTCGGTCCTTGCGGAAGTACAGCCAACTCACGAGCGATCTGCTTCGTGCGCCGCGTGCTGATTTTTTTTCCGTTTAATAATACTTCGCCGCTCGAAGGCTTCAACATGCGCGCAAACGTCGACAACAACGTTGATTTCCCGCAGCCGTTTTTTCCAATGAACACGGTGATTTTCCCTTCCGGCACGTCGAGATTCAAGCCGTCGAGCACCGGCACATCGCCGTAAGCGACCGATAAAGCTCTTGCTTCAAGCACTCCCACGAAGATCACTCCTTAACGATTTCGGCTTTTGTAAAGCAAATAAATAAAATAAGGGGCGCCGATCGCGGAGGTGAATACCCCCGCAGGCACTTCCAGCGGCAAAAACAACGTTCGCCCAATCAAATCGGCGAGCATGACGAGCAGTCCGCCGAGCAAGGCCGATACGGGAATGAGCCCGCCGTACGGTGCGCCGACGAGACGCCTTGCCATATGCGGCGCCATCAAGCCGACGAATCCAATTCCGCCCGCAAATGCAACAGCCCCTCCGGCCAAGGCTGTGCATAAGATGAGCAAGCCATTACGATCACGGTTCACCGAACTGCCGACGCTGATCGCAACGGACGGACCGAGTTCTTGGACGTTCAGCCTTCGCGCCATTACCATCGTGAGTGCGAACATAGCCGCGAACCAAACAGCGAGCGTCGCCACTTGATCCCAAGAAGCGCCGTGAACGCTTCCCGTCAGCCAGATGGTCGCGCGCGAAGCGACGTAAATCGGCCCGAGGAGCATGATGAATTGCGTGAGCGCCTGCATGCCGGCGGCGATGCCGATGCCGATAAGCACGAGGCGCATCGCCGAAGTGCCCTGCTTCTGCGAAAGCCCGTAGACGAGGACGCCGGTGCCGAGTGCGCCGAGGAAAGACGCGAGCGGCAACCAATGGATGCTGACGGTGAGCGCGTTGTCGGCGGTGCTGAACAGCGCAAGGAAGCTCACGGTCGCAAGCGAGGCGCCGCCGGTGATGCCGATGATGTCCGGCGAAGCGAGCGGGTTGCGCACGATGCCTTGCAAAATGGCGCCGGCAACGGCGAGCGCCATGCCGGCAAAGGCGGCGAGCAAGATGCGCGGCAAGCGGAACATGCGGACGACGAGATTGTGCATGTCGGACCCTGCGCCGAACAGTGACTTGAGCACGTCGAGCGGAGCGATGAACAGGTCGCCGACGCCCGTGCTCACGATCAAGACGATGAGAAAAAAGATAAATAGCGAAAGCGTGACGGCAAGCGCGCGTTTATCGATGAGCAGCGAAACGCTGCCGGCGCGGAAAGGACGGTGGTTTCTCATGTGGAAAACACCCCTTTTCGCGCGATGTAGATGAAGAACGGCGTACCGATGACCGCGGTCATGATGCCGACCGGAACTTCGCTCGGCATGATGACATAACGGGCGGCGATGTCGGCGGCAAGTAACAGCAAGGCGCCCAGCAGGGCGCTGTACGGAATCAGCCAGCGAAAATCGTGCCCGACGAGCCAACGGGCGATGTGCGGGATAACGATGCCGATGAAGCCGATCGGGCCGGCGACGGCGACCGAGCCGCCAGCGAGCAAAACAACCGTGAGGCCGGCCGCCGCTTTCGTGATGGCCGTATTTTGGCCGAGTCCTTTCGCAACGTGCTCACCGAGAGCGAGCGTATTCATTTTTCGGCTCATAAAAATCGCGATCAGCCAGCCGGCCGTCAAATAGGGAAGGACGGAAAAGAGCACGTTCAGATCACGGCCCTGAACGGAGCCGATGAGCCAAAATAAGACGGCTTGCAACGTTTGTTCATTCAGGGCAAGCAAGCCTTGGGTCATCGAGGAAAACAGCGCAGCCATCGCCGCGCCCGCCAGCGTTAATTTTACAGGGGTCAACCTTTCCGAACCGGCCGATCCGAGAAAATAAACGATTAGAGCGGAGACAGCCGCGCCAGCGAAAGCAAGCCAAGTGAACGCCGCCAACGACGTGATCCCGAAAAAGGTGACACTCGTGACGATGAAAAAACTCGCTCCAGCATTGACTCCGAGAATGTTCGGAGAGGCCAACGGATTTCTCGTGATCCCTTGCATAAGCAGACCGGCGATTGCCAAACTGGCTCCGACCGCTGCCGCAATACATGCTCGCGGCACTCTGGCTTCACGGATGATCACTTGATTGTTCGACCCGTCAAACTGCGTATAAGCATTCCATACCATATGAAAATCAATATCGGTCAATCCGAAAATGATGCTGGAAAGTACGGCGGCACCAAGCAATCCGAAGCAAAGCACCATACCTAATCCTTTTGCTGCGTTTGTTTTCAAAACCCCGAGCATACGTATTTCATCCTTCTGTTAATCTACTCAGAGTTTATTTTAAATGAGAATCGTTGTCAATGATTTTGAGAATCATTTTCAATTTTTCGGTTGACAAATGACTAACCCCCCGCTATGATTCTAATTGTGATTGAGAATCATTATCATAACACATGCAGGGGGAGTCAAAGTGAAGAAACGTTTACTAGCTATGTTTGCAGTCCTGCTCGGACTGTTCATCCTCGGCGCTTGTGGTTCCGGCGCGGAACAATCGAGCGGCGAAAACACGAAATCATCCGAAGAAAAAGGACAGTCTTCGGGTTCTTATACGGTCAAACACGCGATGGGATCAACAACGATTGAGGGGACTCCGGAACGAGTCGTCATCTTGACGAATGAAGGCACTGAAGCGCTGCTCGCGATGGGCGTCCAACCGGTCGGTGCTGTGAAATCGTGGCTCGGAAACCCGTGGTACGATCATATCGCCGAACAAATGAAAGGTGTCAAAGTCGTCGGTACTGAATCGAACGTCAACCTTGAAGCAATTGCCGAACTGCATCCCGACCTCATCATCGGGAACAAGCTTCGCCAAGAGAAAATTTATGACAAATTGAGCGCGATCGCACCGACCGTCTTCTCCGAAACGTTGAAAGGGAACTGGAAAATCAACTTCGAACTGTACGCGAAAGCGTTGAACAAACAAGAAAAAGGCGAGCAAGTCATGAACGCCTTCGATGAGCGCATCCAGTCGATTCGTGACCGGTTGGGCGATAAAATTGACATGGAAGTGTCGCTCGTCAGATTCCTAGCTTCCGACATTCGCATATACCATAAAGATTCGTTCGCGGGTGTCATTTTGGAACAAATCGGATTCAATCGTCCTCCGAACCAGGACAAAGACGATTTCGCCTTGAAAAACGTTACGAAAGAAATGATTCCGAAAATGGACGGCGACATTCTTTTCTACTATACTTACGCGCCGAACGGCGATAAAGCACCGAAAGTCGAAGAAGAATGGACCTCAAGCCAGCTTTGGCAAAACCTCGACGCCGTCAAAGCCGGCAAAGCTTACAAAGTGAGCGACGCAATTTGGAACACCGCCGGGGGCGTCATCGCCGCTAATCGCATGCTGGATGACATCGAAAAATTCTTTCATCTTTAAACAAGAACCGGATCATCTCAACAGATGATCCGGTTCTTTCGTTATTTTACATCGTAGCCTTGGTCTTCGATCGCGTCTTTCATTTGCTCGAGCGTTACCTTGGTTTCGTCATAACTGACTTCAGCTTCGCCTCGCTTAACGGAAACTTCAACGGCTTGCACGCCGTCGAGTTCTGCAAGGGCTCCGTTGACCGCTTTCTTACAATGTTCACACGACATCCCATCCACTTTCAGCTTAATTTCCTTCATTTATCCTCATCCTTTCTCTTCATAATTTCACTCGCTTCAAACGCAGCGCGTTCGTCACGACCGACACCGAACTGAACGCCATCGCCGCTCCCGCCACCCATGGCGCGAGCAAGCCGAGTGCGGCGATCGGTATCCCGGCCGCATTGTAACACAGCGCCCAAAACAAGTTTTGCTTCACATTGCGCATCGTCTTCTCGCTCAACCGCAACGCCTTCACGGCGTTGCCGAGCTCCCCGCCGACCAGCGTCACACCGGCCGTCTCAATCGCCACGTCCGTCCCCGTCCCGATGGCGATCCCGACATCTGCCGCCGCCAGCGCCGGCGCATCATTGATGCCGTCGCCGACCATCGCCACCTTCCGGCCTTCGGCCTGCAGCCGCTTTACCTGCTCCGCCTTCTCCTTCGGCAGCACCTCAGCGATGACCCGCTCTATGCCTACTTGCTCCGCCACCGCCCTCGCGGTCCGCTCGTTGTCGCCGGTGAGCAAGCAGACGTCGAGCCCCATCGCCTGCAGATCCGCAATCGCCCGCTTCGCGGTCTCCTTCACCGTATCCGCTACGGCGACGACACCTTCGGCCTCCCTGTCAACGGCGATCACCATCGCCGTTTTCCCGTCCGCCTCCAGCTCCTCAAGCGCCGCCTCATGCTTCGGCGCCAAGCTCACGCCCTCGCGGGCCATCCACCTCCGCGTGCCGACGAACACGAAGTGTTCGTCGACCCGCGCCTGGATACCCTCCCCGGGCATCGCTTCAAAATCCCTTGCGCGCTTCGCACGCAAACGCTTCGTCTCGCCGTAGGCGACGATCGCTGAGGCGAGCGGATGCTCGGATCGCTTTTCTGCGGCGATAAGCAACGCAAGCAGTTCGTCCTCGCTGCGCCGGAACGAGACGAAGTCCGTCACTTCCGGCTTGCCGTGCGTGACCGTGCCGGTTTTGTCGAGCAAAACCGTGTCGATCGCACGGGCAGCTTCAAGCGGCCCGCCGCCTTTGAACAAGATGCCTTGTTCGGCGCCTTTGCCGGTTCCGACCATGATCGACGTCGGCGTCGCAAGACCAAGCGCGCACGGGCAAGCGATGACGAGCACCGCGATTGAAGCCGTCAAAGCGGCGGAAAGATCGAAAGGTGCGGCCCAAGCGTACCAAACGATAAATGTAAGGACGGCAATGGCGACGACGATCGGCACGAAGATGCCGGAGATGACGTCTGCGAGCCGCTGCACCGGCGCTTTTGACCCCTGTGCCTCCTCAACAATTTTTACAATTTCATGAAGGACTGTATCTTTGCCGACTTTTTCGGCCCTCACTTCCAAAATGCCATTTTTATTAAGCGTTGCCCCAATCACTGGATCGCCTTCACGCTTTTCGACTGGCAACGATTCGCCGGTAATCATCGATTCGTCCGCGGCTGAAATGCCATGAACGACCGTGCCGTCAACTGGAATTTTTTCACCCGGTTTCACGAGCAGCAAATCACCCGCTTGCACTTCGTCGACCGGAACTTTTTCTTCTTTTCCGTCGCGGAGCACCGTTGCTTCTTTCGCTTGCAAGTTGAGCAATTTTTTAAGCGCCTCGGTCGTGCGCCCTTTTGCTAGCGCCTCAAACCATTTGCCCGTATAAATCAAAGTAATGAGAACTGCGCTCGTTTCGAAGTACAACTCCGCCGGCTCACCCGTGACAGCCGAATGAATGAGTCCGTATACGCTGTAAAAATAAGCCGCAGACGTTCCCAACGCCACCAGCACGTCCATGTTGGCACTGTTGTTCGAAAGCGCCCGGTAAGCTCCAATGTAAAATGATGCTCCGATGTAAAACTGGACGACCGTTGCGAGTACGAATTGCATCCACATATTCGTAAAAATTTCCGGGACCGGCACCCCGAAGTGCGCCAGCATGCCGACCACAAGCGGCAACGACAACAGCGCCGATAAAATGAGCCGGTTGCGCTTTTCGCGAATTTCCGCTGCTTTCCGGTCTTCGCCGCGGTCACCGTCTCTCTCAACTGCCTCGTAACCGAGCTTTTTCACCTTGTCGATCATGTCCTGAACGGACACCGTCCCCGGGTAATAATGAACGACGCCCGTCTCTGCGGCAAGATTCACGTTCGCCGCGTTCACGCCTTCCATGCGCGAAAGTCCTTTTTCGATTCGGGCCGAACACGCCGCACACGTCATGCCGCGAATGTCGAACTCCGCTTTTTCCGTTTCCACGCCGTACCCGAGCTTTTCAATCGCTTCTGTCATTTGCGCAGGTTGTATCCGCGTGGCATCATATTCAATATCTGCTCGCTCTAACGCAAGATTTACATTCGCGTTCACGCCGTCAATTTTATTCAACCGTTTCTCAATGCGCGCGGAACACGCCGCACACGTCATGCCGGTCACGTGCAAAGAAAGTTTCTTTTCCATCGCGATCCTCTCCGATCATTTGGAAAACTGCTGGATGACTTTCATCAATTCGCTGATGTGCGCTTCGCCGTTTCCGGACTGAATCGCATCAGTCACACATGTTTTCGTATGGCGTTCCATCAAAGAAAAACCGACCTTTTTGAGCGCAGCGTTAATCGCCGACAACTGCACAAGAATGTCGACGCAATAACGATCATCTTCAATCATCTTTTGCAAACCGCGAACTTGCCCTTCAATTCTTTTCAATCGATTCGTCAGCTGCTGTTTCTCTTCTTCCGAACGTGCCACGGTATGATGGGCATGCTCAGTTGCGGAATGTTTATCATCCATTTTCGTTCACCTCTGTTTTTTATACTATACCCCCCTAATGTATATTGTCAAACTTATAGATTTCGCACAAATTTAAGTATAGTTTCTTCATGTTTAATCATACCTATACAGGGTATACACAAACTAGATGGATCTTCCTTTGAGGAGGCTGATCGAATGAACTGGCTGGAGGCGATCGCTTGGATGGCCATCATCATCGGCATTCTGCAATCCGTTCTCATCATCCTGGACGTCATTAACCGGCCGCAAATGATGATGATCATGAATGTTGTTTGGCCGTTAATCGGACTTTATTTTCCGGTTTTCGGGCTCGCAAGCTATTACAAACTCGGCCGCATGCCGAAACGTCAACATCGCCATGGGGAACATGGACATGAACACGATCACCGCCACGGGAAAAAACCGTTCTGGCAAAGCGTCTTTGTTTCCACGACCCACTGCAGCGGCGGCTGTTCGCTCGGCGACATGATCGGCGCTCCGCTCGTTTTTGCGATCGGTTTAACCATCGCAGGCAGCCGTCTGTTCGCCGATTACACCGTCGAATTTATATTGGCGTACTTATTTGGTATCGCATTTCAATATTACGGCATGAGTTTTCACCATGAACACCCAAAACAAGAATTGATAAACGCCGTCAAAGCCGACACTTTATCCCTCGTCGCTTTCGAGATCGGCATGTTCGGCTGGATGGCGCTCGTTCACTTCGTCTTTTTCGCAAAACCGCCGGAACCAAACGAACCGGCTTTCTGGTTCATGATGCAAATCGCCATGCTCATCGGTTTCGCGACAAGTTATCCGGCCAACTGGTATCTCGTCAAAAAAGGTGTCAAGCATGCGATGTAAAAATGATTTGCTTTTCATGAGGCGGCTGCCCATTCGAACACGAATGCCCTTATCGCTCACTCATGTTCTTATTTCGTTCGGAAATCGTCCTTTCCGATGAAAACGCGCATCAGAAACGTTATTTTCGGAATTCACGCGAATACGAGCCGTATATTTCCCTGTAAACAAGAAATAGCGTTCTCAATGATCGATTTTACAAAATATCCGCTCATTTCCGCAAAATAGCGTCTCTCATAAGCGATTCCGACTGAAATGTCAGAAGGCTGACTCACCCAGTCGTTTTTCAACGACCATTGCGAGTCAGCCTCCGCTTTCGATCAATTGCAGCATTGATCTTCTTTATCGATAATGTTTGATCCGGCCCCTTCAATTTGAATCGTCGTATGCTTAATGCTGAATTCTTCATGCAGCAAATCCGTCGCTTTCCGTAACAACGAATCACGGTCTTTTCCGGGATCGACGATCAAGTGGCAGCTGAGCGACGGGAAATCCGACGTAATCGACCAAATGTGGAGGTCATGAACATCGGTCACGGAAGCAAGATTCAACAACCGTTGCTTGATCTCCCCGACATCGATGTGCGACGGTTTCCCTTCCATGAGCACGTGAACAGAGTCTTTCGTCACGCGCCAACCGCTGACGAGAATCAAGATCGAGACGATTGTGCTCGCCACAGGATCGGCATAGTTCCAGCCAAAAAACAAAATCAGCAATGCGGCGATGATAGCGCCGACGGAACCGAGCAAATCGCCGATGACGTGAAGAAAAGCGGCGCGTAAATTTAAGTTTTCGCTCGTGTCGCCTTTCAGCAAAATCCAAGCAACAACGACATTGACGAACATCCCGATGACGGCAACAGTCAGCATTCCGGTGCCGCCGACTTGCGCCGGGTTCAAGAAACGCTCGTAAGCTTCCCATAAAATCATCAGCGAAATGAAGATCAGCAGCACACCGTTAAACAGCGCCGCGAGAATTTCAAACCTTTTATATCCGTATGTCCGAGCCTCATCAGCCATTTTCTCACCGAGTTTAAACGCCAGCAGGCCGACCCCGAGAGAGGCAGCGTCACTAAACATGTGCGCCGCATCAGAGAGCAGGGCAAGACTGTTCGTCAGCAACCCGCCGACGATTTCGGCAATCATGTAACCGGCGATGAGCAAAAAACTGATCAGCAATGCTTTCTTATTGGCATGATGTGTATGATGATGACCGTGATCAAGCCCGTGGCTGTGGTCGTGACCCAAAACAATCCCCCCGCAATCCTTGCATGAGCGTTTGCGCACATTTGTTTTTAAGTATATGTGAATTCCAATGGAAGGGCAATTGGTCAAAAAACCTTCCAAAACAAGAAAACTACACCCCAACTGATGCAAAAGAGCACCAACAGCCAAGCCAGCCAAATGTTTTGTTTTCGCTTGTTCATTGGATCGCCTTCTTTCGGACCTTTAAATGTGCATGTTCGAGCTGAACTGTGCCAACACCCCATGGACGATAAAATATACCGCGATGCCCGCAGCCAAATACAAACCGAGGCGCCGGTCTCCGGTCGCGTGAATTTCCGGCAGCAGTTCAACACCAGCAACATAGAGAAAAATTCCAGCCGATACTGACAACGCGCTCATAAGCACATGTTCGTTCGGGAAATAGACTCCGGTTAACATCCAAGCGGCAAACCCTCCGACCAACGTCATCAATCCAAGCAACGCGGAACAATAAACCGCCCGCTTCTTATCTTTCGAAAACGAGAAAACAATTGAAGCGATCGTCACTCCGTCAGGAATTTTATGTAAAAATATGGCGGCAAATACGACGAGGCCGAGTGCTGCGTTCAACTGAAAGCTCGCAATAATGGAAAACCCATCGAAAAACGTATGGAGCGACATCGCTGTCATCAAACCCGTGATCGTGCCGGAGCGATTCGGAGAAGGCGTTCCCCCGTCAAAATGCGTATGCGGAGCAATCACCTGCTGCAATACGAACATCACGGCAATGCTGGCAAGCACATATATCGCGCTTGATTCTCCGCCGTCGGCGTAAACTTCGGGCAGCAAATCGGCCAATGTAACCGACAATAATAAGCCTGCACTGAAAGCCATTAAAGCATGCATCGCGCGCTCCGACCAAGATTTTTTTATAAAAATGACGAAACCGCCGGCGACGTTTGCCGCCGAAGCCGCCAAAACTAACGCTAACTCTTCCATCTCTTCCCCACTTTCGTAAACGCAGTCAATAAAGAAAGACAGGCGGCCCCTGTCCGTGTCTTTCTCATCCTATCAAGAACGATGCCGACGCATCAACTCTGATACTTATTTCGTAACCGTCACTTCTTTCGTCACCATTGCACTTTGCCCGTTGGCCGTCACCATCGGCATCACCTTGTACGTCCCCGGTTGCTCGAACGTCCAGTCAATCGTGTAAATGCCGCTGCCTTGATTTTTCGCGTCATACGACTTTTTCTCTTCCCCTTTTTTCCAAATCATGAACGTCACGTTTTTTAAATCGCTTAACACTTCGCCGCCCTGCGTGACAAATGCTTCGAACGTCACCGGTTGTCCTGCCTTGACCGCGTTCATGTCCGTGCCTTGCGCCAAATACAATTTAACCGAAACTGCTTCCGCCGCTTCATCAGACACCTTGACTGCACTCGTCGACGCGACATCTTTTCCGTTCGTCGCTTTCAACGTTTTCACATCGGCGATGATTTGTTCATACGGCGGTTGCAGCCCGTCATAGCGGACCATCACTTTGCCGTTTTGGTTCATCAAGAAAAACGAGGCGCTGTGCGTGAAATCATCCCCGCCTGCAAGCTTGGAGACCGGCGATTTGAATGAAGCTTTGGAGAACGCCTTAATTTCGTCAAAAGAATAACCGGTGAGAAAATGCCATTTCCGCCAATCAACATTAAACTTCTCGCCGTATTGTTTCAACACTTCCGGTGTGTCTCGCTCCGGGTCGACGGTGAACGATACGATCGGGACGTCGATTCCTTGTTCTTGCAGCTTCGATTGCAACTGGGCCATGTGAGCTGTCGTCACTGGGCAGACCGACGTGCAATGCGTAAAAATCATGTCTGCGAGCCAAACTTTCCCTTTTAATTCCGCCAAGCCGAAAGATTCCCCGTTCTGGTCGGTATAAGTAAAATCAGCGACATGCCAATTCGCCTTCGCTACAACCGTTAGATGATCCGACTCCGAACCGCTGCCATTCGGTTGCGAAGTTTCGTTATTTCCTGGGGAAGAATGATGAGTCCCTTGATCGGACAAGCCGAGTCCGCATCCGCTTAAAATGAGACAACAGGCAAGACTTAAGCCGATGGTCGATTTCCTGAACATGGTTACGAATCCCCTTTCCTGTGTGACGGGCAATGGACCACTTTCGCATCCGCGCGCATTTTGTCCAAAACGTCTTCATACATCATGAGCTTGCCTCCAAAACCTTTCACGAACTTCTTCGCTTCATCCTTAAACTCGAACGGAAGCAGCTGCGGCTGGCAGCAGCCCATGTTCAACGACGTGTCGCAAACATAGGTCGCCCATGACGCGCTGATCGTCGTATTTTTGAGAAAGTCGCGGCATATCGCGTGAAACTGCGTTTCTTCCGGCAACTGCAGCTGCCGCAGCAGTCCGCAATGCGCGCAACACGTTTTTTCGACTGTTCCGTCGGCATAAATGAGCCGGTAGGCGAGGCGCTTGTCGATCCATTTCCGGCAATAAACGCAGTCGTTGTCTTCTCTTTTCGCGACGGTACCGCGTGCGAGCGAAATGCCTCCGAACGTTTTCACGACAAGGCCTTCATCAACAAGCGGTTTAATATCGCGGTGAATCGTCATTTCCGAAACGCCGAGTTGTTTGCTTAATGTCGAAATTTTTAAATGTCCTTGTTTGCGCACCCATTCCTCGATGCGTTTTCTGCGTTCAGCCGGTAACACGATTCGGCATCCCCTTCCCATGCAGATGTTCGAACTTCACAAATTTCAACATCTATAAGTTTAAGCGGATTGTTGCAAGTTTTCAACAAGGAATGTCCCGTTAGGTGTGAAAGAACTTTGAACAAAGCAAAGAAAAAGTGATCTTTATTCCCCCTCGACTCGTAAGCTTGGAGCGCTGTTAAATGTCAACACTTTTTCACAATCCCCATACCCGTGCCACGGCTCAATCTTTTACAATAGAGTTAGAGATCTTGTGATTATATAACATTTTACATAAGGAGGTGTCCAAATGACTCTTCGACGCCTAATCGGTTTGGCAATCATTTTGTTTATTAGCATCTCTCTGCCGCAATCCGTTAATGCCCATGCGGCACTCGTCAAAGCAACCCCGGCGCCCAACAGCCATTTAACAACTGCACCAAAGGCAGTTACTCTTCTGTTTAATGAACGAATCAGCGATGATCTTTACAAGTTGGAGGTTTACGACAGCAACGGAAATCCAGTGACGTCCGCAAATGCGGGGCTCGGGAAAAAACACCGCCAACTGCGATTAGACCTGCCAAAGCTGCAGAATGGGCTGTACACCGTTTCTTATAAAATTGTCTCCGCCGACGGGCACCCAGTTGCAGCATCTTACACATTCACTGTAGGAAAACCGGTTACCGTCGACCGTGAGGAACCGCTCTTATCGGCGAAGAATGAACCCGATCACAGCCACGGCAACTTGGCCGCTGACCTTGTTCGGATTCTCGAGTACCTTGCCCTCTTATTGACGACCGGCTGGGTTTTCTGGGGTGCCGTTTTTCGCTCGAACGATCCGGCTGTGCAAGAACGTTACACCGCTGTACTGAAATTCTTGAAATCCGTATTCTTGTTTCTTTTGACCGGCTGGACGTTCGTGAAGCTTTCCGAATTGATCGGGGAACTTGGAACAGCGAAAACCCCCGCCGTTCTCACATCCACTGTCGGAACAAGCTTAGTCGGCTCGCTCATACTTGCGCTCGTCTCATTTTGGATCGTCGGCCGATCGAGATGGTTGGACTTTGTCTGGATCGCCTTGCTGTTGTTCGCCGAAGCCCGGAACGGGCACGCAGCAGCTTTTTCACCCGTTCCGCTGTCGATTCTTTCCGACGTTGTCCATCTTTTCGCTGCAAGCATATGGACAGGCGGGCTGCTGTACGTGTTCTATTTTTGGAAAACGGACAAAGCGCATGCCAAGCGTTTCCTGCCTAAGTTTTCAAATACGGCTTTTGCTTGTTTGCTGATCTTGATCGTTTCCGGAACGCTCAGTACATGGATTTATCTTCCGTCGCTCAACGAAATTTTTTACACGGCGTGGGGCAAGTGGCTGTTGGCTAAATGTCTGGTCATCCTTGGCGTTATCTTAACAGGTTTCCTCATCCGAAAAGCGATGCGAAACCATGACGAGGAGGCTGTCGGCCGGAGAGTGAAAACCGATTTTGTCTTAATGCTTTTGATTATCGTCATTGTCGGGATTTTCACTTCGTTGAACCCTGTGCCGAATAACGAACCGTTGACGTGGCACACAAGCGGGAAAGAGCTTGCGGCAACCACGTACATTACGCCGAAACAACCGGGGACCGGAAATCAAGTGATTGTAAAAATCGACACGCCGACAAAACCGAACCACGTATCGATCGAGCTCGATTATTTGGACAAAAATGACTTCGCGCCGATACACATTGAGCTTCACCAAGTCGGGAAAAAGAACGGGAACTTCGTGTTTGAAAACGAGCAAATTTCGATTCCGTTTACCGGTAAATGGCAAATCAAACTGAAACTACTTGATGCAAAGGACAACGAAACGGTATGGAAGAAGTCGTTTCGCGTCTATAAACAATGAGAAAAAGGAGAGATTTCGTTATGGTTAGAAAAATCGTGACCTCGCTGTCGGCGATGGTAATCGTCCTCGTTCTGTTTGCAGGTGTAGCAAGTGCACACGTGGAAGTAATGCCCGGCAAAGTTGAGGCAGGCTCTTACCAGACGTTCACGGTCAGCGTACCGTCCGAGAAAGAAAACGCGAACACAACAAGCATCCGCATTGCCATTCCCGAAGACGTTGAGATCTTCGGCGTTGAGCCGCGTGCCGGCTGGACATACGAAACGAAGAAGAACGAATCGGGTAAGATAACAAGCATTAAGTGGAGCGCAGCAAACGAGGGATTGAAACCGGGTGAATTTGTTGAGTTGAAAATGAAAGGAAAAGTCAGCAAAGAGGCCCAGGAACTTGTCTTTAAAGCCTACCAAACCTACAGCGACGGCAGCGTCGTGAAATGGGTGGAAAATGAAGACGGAGAACATCCAGCTTCCGTTACGAAAGTGACGGCAGCGGCTGCAGAAAAATCAAGCGATGGCGGTCGTTGGCCCTTATACATTTCAATCGTTTCCTTACTCTTAAGCATCGCGGCCATTGTTGGATCGGCAAGAAACAAGAGAACCGTATGATAACTTGGAGAGCCTCGCGGATTCCGCGGGGCTCTTGTCGTTGTCGAGAAACGCAACGTTAGCTGACACTGAACGAAGAGAATCGCGGGAAGGCTTCATTTGCTCTGAGCGTCGACCGTGGGCTACAATAAAACAGAGTTTAAGCCCCTCACGGAGGTTTTTTAGACGATGAATAAAATCATTTGGCTCATACTCGGAATCGCCGTTGGTTGGATCGTACTCGGGACCTTCGACAACCAGGAAAATCAAGATGATCCGGCATCGACGGCGTCCGCCGAACGACCGGCTCCTGCCTTTGAACTCCCTTCATTACAAGGCAAAACATATTCACTGCAACAAGCCAGCGGTCAACCGCTTGTCATCAATTTCTGGAACACTTGGTGTAAACCGTGCCGCAAAGAAACACCGGAACTCGTGAAGCTGTACGAAACTTGGCACGGCCAGTTTCAGTTATACGGCATCAACATCACCGCCAACGACATGCCCGCCGCCGCCCGTGCATTCGCCGAGGATTTCAACATTCCATATCCGATTTTGTTGGACAAACAAGGCAATGTGAGTGAGCGATACAACGTGATCGGCATGCCGACCACTTATTTCATTAACGCCAAAGGCATCATCGTCGACAAAATTGTCGGCTATCAAGGCCCGGACGTATTACGCGACAAAGTCAAAGCGCTGCTCGATGGCAAATAAATAATAAAAAAATGACCGAAAGAGCC
>DASSOY010000020.1 GCA_035700025.1 Bacillales bacterium
TCGTGTGATCGATTTCATCGACGCCGTCGGTTTTCAAAATACCAATTGACCGCGTTAATTTCGCCGCCCAATATGATGATGAATCCGGTTAAATAAAACCAGATCATCAGGACAATAAAGCCGCCAAGACTGCCGTAGGTCGCTTCATAATGACCGAAGTTGCCGACGTAGTACGAAAACCCGAGAGAGGCTGCCTGCCAGCCGGCTGCGGCAATGACGGCTCCGACGATGACATCTTCGAAACGAATCCGTTTGTTCGGCGCGAAAAAATACAAACAAGAAAGGACGATGACCGATAGGAAAAAACTGACCAGCCAGCGGAGCACGTCCCAAACGGCCGTCCACTCGTAACCGAGCCCGAGATGATTGAAGATAAAATCACCGAGCACTTTTCCGAACACGGGCAGCGCAAGCGCAACCATGATGAGCCCGACGATGGCAAGCGTCAACAAAACCGCCAAACCACGCGCCACGACAAAGTGCCGGCTCTCCTCAACGTTATAGGCTTTGTTCAATACACGAATTAAAGCGTTGATCGCATTGGACGCCGTCCAAATCGTGAACAAAAGACCGAACGACAGCAATCCGCTCCTTTGTTCGTCCAATATCGCCTTGATCGTCCCTTTGATATCGAAAGCATGTTCTGGTGCATATTGTTGGACGAGATTTAGAACCGCTTCCGAGCCGATGCCGAGATAACCGAGCAAGGCGAGTGAAAAAATCAAAAACGGAAAAAGCGACAGCAAAAAATAATAAGCGAGTTGCGCGGACAAATCAAAAATCCCGTCCTCCATCAAGCGTCGAAACAATACTTTGCTATACCGTCGCACGATTGGAATCGGATGAATTCCCATACAAAATCCTTCCTTGCCGCGGAGACCGACCGCCTTACGCTCCCATCACCTCAATCGGCCTCCGTCCTTTTTATCTCTTCCGCCGAATCCTTCAACGATTCCCCCAACTCCTTCAACTCGCCGCCCGTCTCCTTCACAGACCGATACGTCTCCCGCGACTGCTCGCGCACTTCCCGGATCGTCTTCGCGATCTGCTTCGTTTCCGCATTCACCTCTTGCGCAATCCGCTTCACGTTCTCCGTCATCGCCTGCACCTCTCGGCGCATGCCCGCCGGATCCTCCTTCACCGCGCGCGCCAGATCGCCGGTTGCCTCGGCGGCTTCCCTCGCGTTCCGGCTTACCTTTTCCCTCGTCGGCTTATGAAAAAGCGACGCTGCCGCCCCCGCCAAGCCTCCGAGCACGATGCTTCTCAAAAACAGACTTTTGTTTCGCTTCATCGTCGAAACCTCCTTCCTTCGTAATCCTTCTTAGTCTTTTCCCCGTGCGCCCCGGAATAAACCGGCCTTAGCCTGCATATTTCGCAAGCACGCGGTCCACCGCGCCGCCGTAAGATTCCCCGAACGCGTTCAAATGAATGAGCAAATAGTAGAGCTGGTACAACTCTCGCCGGTCTTCATATGTATCAGTCAATGGAAACGTCTCTCGATAAGACGCGTAAAAATTGCGAGAATAACCGCCGAACAATTCTGTGAAAGCAAGCTCCAGCTCGTGGTCGCCGTAAAAAACGGCAGGGTCAATCAAGTACGGCCGTCCGTTCTCGCCGACAATCCAGTTCCCGCCCCATAAATCGCCGTGCAGCAGCGAAGGTTTCACGTCGTTCGGAATCCAGTGATCCAGCCGCGCCATCACCGTTTCAAGCTGCTTTCGTCTGCCGGCAGTCAGTCGCCCTTTCCGTTCAGCAAGTTCCAGCTGAGGCAGCAAACGATAGTCTCGATAAAAAACGATCCAGTCGCGGTGCCAGCCGTTCTGCTGTGCGAACGTCCCGATGTAATTGTCGGAAGCCAAACCGAACGCCTCGCCGAATGAGCGATGCAGCTCGGCAACCTCCCGTCCGAGCCGTTCCTCGGTCTCGGCCGTTTTCCCGCCGCCGATCCATTCGAGAACGAGCACGGCTGTCCCATCGACCGCTCCGTGAAAAAGCACCTCCGGCACAGCCGCCGTCCCCGTTTCAGCAAGCAGCCGTAAGCCTTCGGCTTCATGCTGGAAAAAATCAGCCGGCATTTTCGGATTTAATTTTATAAAATAGGTCGCTCCGGACGTCGCTTTCACGTAATAAGCCTCGTTAATATCACCGCCGTACACCGGTTTCACTGTTTCGAGGGCCGTAAGGTCCCCCGTTTTGGCTGCCGCCTTTTCAACAATTGACTTCATAGATTTTCCCGCTCGCGAATGAAGGCAAGCAATCTTCGGCATCCTTCATTGACTAAATCGTACACCGTATCGAAATCACCGGTGAAAAACGGATCGGGGACGTCAGCAAACTCGCTTTCCTCTACGAAATCGAGCAGCCTCGCCGTGTAAGCGTCACAATCGTAACCCGCCATCCGATGAATCTCGCCAAGATTCTCCGCATCCATCGCAATCACGTATTGAAAATCTTTCAAATCTTGTTCCGTCAGCTTCCGGCCCCGCATTCCTTCGGTGTTCAGCCCTTTTTCCGCCAATTTCTTTTGGGTTCCTACATGCGGAGGTTCTCCGATGTGCCAAGCTCCCGTACCTGCTGAATCGGTTTCGATATCGTTTGCCAACCCAGCTTTCTTGACATGTTCTTGAAACAACACCTCTGCCATCGGCGACCGGCAAATGTTCCCGAGACAAACAAACAACACGCGTGTCATCGTACCTCTCCTTTCCTGCTTATCATTATATACGTTTTTCCGCGCGGGTAAAAATCCGCTATAATGATAGACAAATCGACGCAAAGCGGTGATCGACATGCTGGAAAACTCAGGAGAGCGAATCATCCCCGACTTGATGAAACCGACGAACGGTATGCTGTTAGAACATGTGGCACGTTACTATTTCGCCACCCCGTATGTGAAGGGAAAAGTGCTCGACATCGCCTGCGGCACCGGATACGGAACACAAATGATCGCAAAGTTATGTAAAAATAAAGCAGAAGTTGTCGTCGGCGCGGATAAAGATGCGAAGGCTCTCACGTACGCAAAAGGCCGCTACCATCATCCTTTGATTCGCTGGGCGGAAGCGGACGCCGAAAATGCCGAGCTGCCCTCGGCGCTCGGCACGTTCACCACGATCGTGAGCTTCGAAACGATCGAGCACCTCCACGACGATCGCCGCTTCCTGCGCAATCTCCACGCAATGCTCGAACCCGGCGGCACGCTCGTCCTCTCAACACCGTTCGGCCGCGGACGCGGCCGGCCGACGAACGAACCGTTCCACGTCCATCAGCTGACGCCGGACGAGTTCCGTGCGCTGTTCGGCAGCTTTCGCGACGTCGACTTCTTCTACCAGCGCGGTGTCACGTTCGAGCCCCGCCAGCGCGACGGCATCCGCTACCCGTTCGGCATCGCCGTCGCCCGCAAATGACCCGCCCTAGCCTTCGATGATCTTCACCCGGTAATGGCGTGTGCGCGGTCCGTCGAACTCGCAGAAATAGACACCTTGCCACGTTCCAAGCACGAGATCGCCTTTTTCGATCAGGAGCGTTTGCGACAGGCCGACGGTACTCGCTTTGAGATGCGCCGCCGTATTCCCTTCTCCGTGGTGATCCTTCGGATGCTCCCACGGGTATACCTCGTCCAACCTTCGCAAGAAATCCGTTTTCACGTCGGGATCGGCGTTTTCGTTTACCGTAATCCCTGCCGTCGTATGCATCGAAATTACCGTTATTACGCCTTCCCTCACTTGCGATTGCTTGACGATGTTTCGCAATTCCGAAGTAATGTCGACAATCTCGCTGTGCGAATGCGTCCGTACCGTCAGCGTATGGATCATGCGCGATCCCCTTTCCCTGTCAGTTTATAAGAATCCCGTTTCGTGGAAGCTTCGCCTCTCGAAACCGTTTGATCCATATTTTAGCATGAACCCATCGCAAATAAAAAAGACCGCCTCCCGGTCTGAACTCCCCCATGCTGAGTCGAACCATTGCAAATACAAGGATCAAAAAAAGTGTGCAAAGACACGGAGTCATCACACACTTGGGCCAACCCGAAGGCCGCTTCAACGATTTATTGATCTTTGACATAGGATTGAATCACTTTGTCGTAAGGATATTTTCCGAGCACCTCGACCGCTTTTTCCGCAAGCTTCGTATTCACGGCCGTGCTGAAATCGATTTCCCCTTTCAACGCCCCTTGTTTTTGATAAAATTCGTATTGGTCTTTAATGTTGTCGACGAACATTTTCCCGTTCGGGTTCAAGCCTGTGACGGCTACCTTCTTCCAAATGTCCGGGTCCTTGAGCGACGTATGCTTCGTCATGATCTCGATTACCTCATCCGTGCCTTCCCCTTTCAAGAACGCGTCGTTGTAGTCGCGAACTCCCTTCAAGTAAGCAACCATGAAACGCAGCGCGACGTCTTGGTTCTCATTGACGAACTGCGGTGAACCGAGCACCATTGCGATTTGCGCCTTCGGCGCGTAATCGGTTGTGTCCCCGAAACGGACCGCGATATCCTTCGCTTCGCCTTTCGTTATGAGCGGCTCGATTTGCAAGGCGGCATCGATCGCACCGCTGCTCAGCGAGGCGAGCATGTTGCCGAAATCAGGCATGAGTACGAATTTCACGTCGTTGCGCGTCAAACCAGCGTGGTCCAGCATGCGCTGAAAAATATAATCATCGACCCCGTTGCGCGAAGAAACGGCAATTCGTTTGCCTTTGAAATCTTTGTACGTCTGGAATTCATCCTTCAATTCTTTGGCGACCACGAACGAAAAATACGACTGGCCTTTAATGTTATGTCCTTTGTCGGCGATCATTTTGACATGGATGCCCCGAGCAATCGAGTTGAAAAAAGAAGCGCTCGAAATGCCCCCGGCGACATCGATTTTCCCCGCCGCTAAAGCAGGCAGCATGTCGTCGCTGTTGGCAAACTTCGCAAACTCGACATGAATGTTGTATTCCTCGAAATAGCCTTTTTCTTGCGCAATGTAAAACCCGGCTCCAGAGGCGGAACCGTCTTCGGCGATCGTCACCGTCGCCTGTTCCTTCAATGGTTTTAACGTTCCGTCTACCGGCTCGCCGCTCACCGCGCGACCTTTCGAACGCTCCATCGTTCCCTTGTCCTCCCCACCGCCGCATCCGGCGAGCACCAGCAACGGCATCACGAACAGCAATACCAACGCTAACTTTTTCAAATTCTGTCCCCCCTAAGTTTTCGCGAAACGCGTATTGCGCGACCCTTGCACTTCTTTCTGCAAATGATCCCAAATCTCAACGAACTGACGGGTTACATCCGCATTTTCTCGAACTTGTTCAATGCTTCTCGGCCGTCCGAGCGCGACTTTCGTTTCCGAAACAATCGTGCCCGGCTGTGCGCTCATCAACAAAATGCGATCACTCAACAGCAACGCCTCGTCAATGCTGTGCGTAATGAAAATCACCGTTTTCCGCGTCTCCTGCCAAATGTTCAGCAATTCCTCCTGCAAGATGAACTTGTTTTGCTCATCAAGGGCGGCGAACGGTTCGTCCATGAGCAACACTTCCGGATCGTTCGCAAACGCCCGCGCAATGCTGACACGTTGTTTCATTCCGCCGGATAATTCTTTCGGGTACAAGCGGGCAAATTTCCTTAACCCGACTTTTTCCAAATAATATTCCGTCTGCGTCCGAACGGCAGCTTTCGGCAGTTTTCTCATTTTCAACCCAAAAGCAACATTCTGTTCTACCGTCAACCAAGGAATGACCCCTTTTTCTTGAAAAATCATCGATTGCAGCGGTTGGTCGGGACTGGACCGATGAATATAAAATTGACCCGAACTGGCGCTTTCGAGCCCGGCCAAAATGCGAAGCAGCGTCGTTTTCCCGCAGCCGCTCGGACCGATCAAACAAACAAACTCGCCGTCGCCGACCGTCAAAGATACATTTTCCAAGGCCGCAACGTTGGCATCTTTTTTCGGAAAGATTTTCGTTAACCGTTCCATGACGATTTTTTCATTCACGGCTTCACCTCCACGGGGTCAGCTTCACCTTCAACAACCGTACCAACAAGGAAAAGAAATAACCGAAAAACGAGATCAATACGAGTCCGACGTACATTTCTGAAAGCAAAAATGCTTTGTATTTCGTCCAAATCAAGTAGCCGATCCCCGAGTGCGCCCCCATCATTTCAGCAGCGACGATCGTCAGCAGCGCAATCGCCTGGCCCATCTGAATGCCTTCGAGCATGACCGGCAGTGAACCCGGCAAAGCAATTTTAAAAAAGAAATCTTTGGAACGGGCCCCGTAGTTTTTCGCCACATCGACGTAAATCGGATCAATGTTGACGACACCGGCCATTGTATTGATGGCAACGGGAAAAAACACACTTCCGGCAATCGTGACGATTTTCGCCCATTCGCCGATGCCGAAAATGAAAATGATGATCGGAAGCAGTGCAAGCGTCGGGATCGGCATCAAAGCCATAACCAATGGAGAGACGAAGAACCGGATCGGCAAATACACGCCCATCAATAGGCCAACGATAATGCCGATGACGGAACCGAGCAAAAAACCCGCGAACACACGAAGTAAACTGACTCCGACGTCGGTCAGCAACTCTCCTTCGCCAAGCATTTGAATGGACGTCCGGATAATCTCCGTCGGCGGCGGAAACAAGCGCGGATCAATGACGGCCGTCAACGAGAGCACTTCCCATAACGCGAGCAAAAACAGCGGAGAGGCGATCGTCAGCATATGTCGGGCAAGCTTTTTCGATTTTTCTTTTTTTAACGCCCGCCGTTCAACTTCAATGGCGTTTTCGTGAAAAGTACCGGGAGACTCATCCTTCATCATCGCTTTCACCTCTAATCATTACATCTTATGCAACGCAGGCCCCGACCGGTGAAAGATCTTTTAAACATTTTCAAGAAAAACGCATATTTTGTCGAAATAAATCAGGAAATCACTTGCCTTCCGATGAAAAATCATCAAGAATAAAAGATAATGCCTGGTGCACACGGAGGCTGGCCGTTCATGAATAAAATCAAACAATCCCGACAAGCGATGGAAATCGTATTTTGCCTTTTGCGATGGCTGTTTTTTCTTATGGGCAATGGTTTGTTCTTTTATTTGTATGCTTCCGGTACCATGGAGTACAAGACGAACTATTACGTATATTTATCCGCTTTTGCGTTTGTGTACATGCTGTTTTCGCACGTGGTGCTCGTCAAGGCGCCGCAGACTTCCAAGTTGTATTTATGGGCGACAAAAGGGGGCGTCGGGTTCGACTACATTGCCTTTCTCGCGGTCGTTTTCCTCACCGGCGGAATCGGCAGCATGTTTTATCCGACGGCATTTTTGATCATTATGCACGTGACCGTCTATTGGGGGCTTGCCGGCGGCATTGTTTCGAGTTTTCTGCTGGCTGGCGGCTATTCCGCGATCGCAGCGATCGACGGGGCGTTCTCCGATACCGCGCAACTCGTCTTGTTGAGTTTCCATGTTGTTTATTTAGGATTGATCGGATTTTTGGGAGGATTGACCGTATCGCGGGAACGCGCGTTGCTTGCGCAAAGCCGCCGCCTGGAAAAACTTGCATCGGTGGATTCGCTGACCGGTTTGAACAATCATCGCGTTTTCCAAGAAACGGCTGCCTCCTATTTCCGTTCAAAGACGCCCTTTTTCCTTGTCATGGCCGACGTTGATTATTTTAAATCAATCAATGATACATACGGGCACCGGACAGGCGACTTTGTTTTGCAGTACATTGCCGAAGTGATTCAGGCGACGATCGACGGAAAGAATGCCGCGGCTTATCGGTACGGAGGGGAAGAGTTCGCTTTCCTCTTTAAAGGCAGCGATGAACACTACGTATACGGCGTGCTCCATGAACTGAGGCAAAAATTCGAAGACTTGCCTTATACAGAAGGAAACGCGTTGCAAATCCGCGTCACGATGAGTTTCGGCGTCGCTTTCGCCGATCCGAACATCTCTGCGTGGGACGAATTGCTCAGCCGCGCCGACCAATGCCTGTACGAGGCGAAACGATCCGGCCGCAACCGTACTGTGTTTCATCAACAATAAAAAAGAAGGACGTCCGAATCGCTGGATCGGACGTCCTTATGTGTTTATTCTTCCTCAAACAAATGCTTGATTTATGCCTCCTCATGAATCGCCAACCATTCATCCAACGTCATTTTCGGATGATGCTCGTTCACATCAAGCCGGAGAGGCGTGATGAATTCCAACGAATTGCCGTCAAGATCTTGAAAATAAAGAGCGGCGTGGGATTGGGGCGTATTGTTTAATACGAGCGGTTGCTGTTCCGGCGTGAAACCGAAAGCCGTACGGACGTCAATTCGTTTTGCATCCAACCATGCTTTCGCACGTTTCATGCCTTCCAGATCGACTCTGAAAGCGACATGCTTAATCGATGGGTGATAAGGAAGGGCTGCTTGCTCTTGATCCTCCCAAAGCCCGAGCGAGCGGATGTGAACCGGAAACTTTTCCCGGGAAATATTTGTCGAACGATGACGAGGGGTGGAGCGAAAAAATAAAAACTCCTTACCAGGAAGCCTGAAAAGTCGCCGTACAGCGACTTTTCTACCGCTGGAAAGCATTGTTCGAGGTTGTCATTCCTCCTCCAACAATTGTGTGGAAATATAACGGAGCACGTCACCGCGGCTGATTACGCCGATCACCCGCTCCGCCCGGTTGATCACCGGAATTTTTTTAAACCGATGACGCGCCAATATTTTCAACACTTTTCGGAACTCATCATCCGGATAAACATAATATAAATTCCGTTTCGTCATAATTCTTTCGACCGGAGCACGCAATGTCGACCGAAAGTTGTCGTCGAGTTCTTGTTTTTCCAAAACGTAAGTGATCGTGTAAAAATCAAAAATCGTTTGTTCCCTCGGCGTTAATGCGCGCAGCACATCCCCGTCGCTGACCATGCCGATAAGCTTCTGTTCTTCGTCAACAACGGGCACGCCGCCAATTTTATTCGAGACGAGCGTTTTCAACAAATGGCGAATCGTTGATTCTTTTCGAACCGTAACGACATCGCGAATCATGAAATCTCGAATTTCCACCATACCCAGCCCCTTTCTGTTCTGCATGCGAGATCGGGATAGTTCCAGTATAACGAATTTTTGACATAAAATTAAGACTGTTCACTTTTTTCGTTTCTCGCGAATTTGTTTCTTTTCAAAATCATTCTAATGTGGTATATTAAATTTAATTAAAAATAATAACTGTTCTAAATAACTGTTTGCTGTCGCATCGTTGCGGCAGCTTTCGATGTTTTTAAGGGCACTGATGTTGAATTTCGTTCTCAATTAGAAACAAGGAGTGAGTACCGATGGGCAGCACAGAAAAGAGACTATCCGAACAGCTCCCGCTTTTCCCGTTGCGTGTGAATCATACATGGCTCGCCTTTTTGCAAAAACACGGGGAAATGATCGCCGCCCTCTCGGCCGGCGTCCTCATCTTATGCGGATGGGCACTTACTTCCGTACATGATCAAACGGCGGCGATTGCCGTTTTCGTTGCCGCCTTCGTCATCGGCGGTTTCGCCAAAGCAAAGGAAGGCATTGAAGAAACGGTCAAAGAAAAGGATTTGAACGTCGAGCTGCTCATGTTTTTGGCCGCGATCGGAGCGGCGATCATCGGCTATTGGCTGGAAGGTGCCGTCCTTATTTTTATCTTTTCGTTGAGCGGAGCGTTGGAAACATACACAATGAACAAAAGCCGCCGGGAATTGTCTTCGCTGCTTTCGTTGAAACCGGAAACAGCTCGCCTGCTCGAGAACGGCCGCGAAGAAACGGTGATGGCTGATCAATTAGCCGTCGACGACGTGATTCTCGTCAAACCAGGCGAAAGAATGCCCGCCGACGGGGTGATCATCCGCGGGAGGACCTCAGTGAACGAAGCCGCGATTACAGGGGAATCGATGCCCGTAGAAAAAACAGAAGCCTCCGAAGTGCTGGCGGGAACGATGAACCTGGACGGAGCCGTTCAAGTGAAAGTGACGAAAACGAGCGAAGAATCGTTGTTCCAAAAAATCATCACACTCGTGCAAAACGCGGAAACAGAGAAACCGCCTTCGCATTTGTTCATCGAAAAGCTTGAAAGTACTTACGTCAAATCCGTGCTCGCCGCTTCCGCGCTCATGATGGTGTTGCCGCATTTCGCGTTTGGCTGGTCGTGGCATGAAACGGTCTACCGCGCGCTCGTGCTGCTCGTTGTCGCTTCGCCTTGCGCCCTCGTCGCTTCAACGATGCCGGCAGTATTGTCGGCGATCTCCTGCGGTGCGAGACAAGGCATGCTCTTCAAAGGCGGTGTACACCTCGAGGGACTCGGAAAAATCGGCGCCATCGCGTTCGACAAGACCGGCACGTTGACGAAAGGCGAACCGGAAGTGACGGATGTGAGACCGGCCGACGGTTGGAGCGCCGAACAATTGCTTCAAGTCGCGGCTTCGATCGAAAGCTACGCAAACCACCCGCTGGCGGCGGCGATTACTGCACAAGCGAAAAAACAAAAGGTGCCGCTCGTGAAAGCAGAGGATGTCAAAGATACGCCGGGATGGGGCATTGAAGCGACCGTTGACGGCACGCGATACGCGATTGGAAAAGCCGGTTTTGTGGATGATGAGAAAGCGAAGCGGTTTATGTCCGAGCAAGGGGTGAAGGGCGCAGGAAAAACATTCGTTTTCGTAAAAGAAGCCGGCAACGGGATCGTCGGCATGCTCGCGCTGAAAGATTCGGTGAGAACCGAAGTGAAAGAAGCCATTCGGCGGATTAATGAGGCCGGCATCGAGACAGTGATGCTGACGGGCGACGAGGAAGAGACGGCGCGCGAGATCGCGCGGGAAGCCGGGGTTCGTCAGTATCGCGCGGGGTGCTTGCCTGATGAAAAATTAGCGGAGATTAAGCGGCTGACGAAAAAATACCATCGCGCAGCGATGGTCGGAGACGGAATCAATGATACGCCGGCACTCGCGGCCGCCGATATCGGGATTGCGATGGGCGCGGGGACGGATGCCGCGTTGGAAACGGCGGATGTCGTGATCGTGAAGAACGACTTGCTGCAAATCGCGAATTCCATTCGTTTGTCTAAGCGGATGAATCGCATCATCAAGCAAAACATTGTCTTCGCGGTCGCCGTCATTTTGTTATTGATCACATCCAACTTGTTCGAAAATCTCTCGCTTCCGCTCGGCGTCATCGGCCACGAAGGAAGCACAATTCTCGTCATCTTGAACGGATTGAGATTGTTAAGGGGCTAGCTCTGTTGAGCTGCCCCGTATTTTTTCATGACGTATGGAATGACCGCGGGAATGAGCAAAAATATGATCAGCAGCCGTACGAGTTGAATCGCAGCTACGATCGACGCGTCAAGATTTAATACCGCAGCCGATGACGACATTTGCGGCGCGCCGCCGGGAGCCATGCTCAACAGACTCGTAACGAAATCGAGCGGCGTCAACAAGAAAAACACGCACGACACGAAAAACGTCAATACGAGAAACAACAACAAAATGCTCGTGCTCAGCCAGCCGATGCTTTTCAATTGCTTTAGCGCCGCCCGATCGAATCGCAAACCAATGCAGGCTCCGAGCAGCACTTGGCCAATGCCGACGATCGTGTTCGGCAATGCGCCGATAGGGACAAGAAACTGATTAATAAGAAATGCAAGCAGCATGGCATATAAAAAAGGGGCCGCCGGAATTTTGATCCATTTCGCCAACGTGAGCGAAAGCACGATCACTCCGATGACCGCTAAAAACAACAGAAGCGTCGATCCTCCGCCTGCCGCCTTTGCCGTTTCATGCGCAACCGAATGAGCGGTGCCGCCCGCTCCCGTCAAGTGTGCAGTTAAGCCGGCGAAAAGCGGGATCGCCAGCACGATCAAGATGACGCGCGCCGACTGGAAAGCGGCGACGATTCTTTGGTCGGCGCCGTATTCCTCGCTTAAGGCGAGCATGACGGACGCTCCTCCCGGAACGCAGCAAAACAACGCGGTCTTGCCGTCGAGTGAGGAAAACTTCGCCAAAATCAAGCTGAACAGCCAGCTAGCGAACAAGACGGCGACCAAACTGACCATGAGCGGAAAGAAATAAGCGGCCACTTCCGCAAACATGCTCATTTTCATCGACAAGCCGATATTGGCGCCAATCAAAGCGAGGGCAAACGGAAAGACGAGCGTCGGCAACCGCAAATTTCCGATCCCTAATCGATAGCAAATCCCAACAATGAGCGAGCCGATCAGCCAGCCGGCAGGGACTTGCAACAACGCGCACCCCCAACCGGCAACGCCGGCCGCTACCAAATAGACGAGCGTGCGTAACATGGTTCTCCCCTTCTTTCTATAAAAAGGCCAGAATCTCTTCGGTCTTGCGGATTTTCCCCATTCTCGGAAACATGTATTTTTCCATGTACTCATGTTCTTCGGCCGTGATCGCATTCATTGCGTCAATGGCGAAAATTTGATTGTAATTGCGCTGGTACGCCTCGATCGCCGTTGTGCCCACGCCGATATTCGTTGCGATGCCGGTCATGACGATCGTATCAATACCGCGACGCCGCAACTGCAAATCGAGGTTCGTTCCGAAAAAAGCACCCCATTGATTTTTCGTCACGAGCAAATCGCCTTCTTCCGGTCCAAGCTCCGGAATGAGCTCGCTGAACGACTTCGGCCGCATCTCGGTCGCTTGTGCCGGCTGATCGGTTTCCGGCTTCAACGCATCTTTTCCATCGAAAAATCCGACATTGACGAGCGTAACAAAGCCGTTCTTCGCGCGGAAGGCCTGCGCCAATTTTACCGAGTTTTCAACAACTGTTGCCGTGTCATACGGTTGCCCGGCGATGTTCTCCACCACGCCTTTTTGCAAATCAACGACGATCAGCGCCGTTTTCTCTAAATTCATAGCAACACTCCTCTCCTGCCGTACCTTTTTGTATCCATCTTATCACCAGTAACGGTTATACTCTCGTTTTCTGCTTGCCGCACGCGATATGTTATCATGAAATCAAAAACAAGGAGTTGAATCGGATGAGCGAATTTGAAAATCTGCTCAAGGAAAACCG
>DASSOY010000021.1 GCA_035700025.1 Bacillales bacterium
TCCCCATGATCTTTCCAAGGGTATGGAACAATTGATCATTCCAGTCTTCCGGTTTAGCCGGACCGCCGGCCGCTTTCGCAAAACAAACCGCATGGAATTCGCCCGCTGTCGTCCGGAGCGATTCAACCAGTCGATCATTCAAGGAAGGCAGCGGTTGCGAAACAGGGATGTCGTTCTTAAACAAGTCGACGACCCAATCGACCTCTGCTTGCAGTTGATCGGCCGACCGATGCCCGCCGTGGCTGATTCGCAAGACGCGTGAATGGTCGCCGTCCCCGAATGTGTAAACGAAATTTTCAAATCCTCCCAATGATTGCAAGTCTTCGATCTTCACTCTATAACGCCCGGCCAACGCCGCCAAGATTTCATCGGAAAAAGCCTCATGCATATGCGATTCCAAAGTGGTGCCTCCATCCAAAAAATATTTTTTAAAAAAAGGTTTAACAATCAGTGAGACGGGTAATATGGTTTATGTAACCAACACCTCTATACCCCTTAACCCCCTTTTTTGGAGATGAGCTGGCTCATCTCTCTTTTTTTTGAAAAAAAACCGCCGCCATCAGCAGCGGGATTTGCTTATCTCTGCGAGGTCGGACGCACGATGATTTCATTGACCGATACGGAATCCGGCTGTTCGATGGCATACCGAATTGCCCGGCCGATGTCTTCCGAGCGAATCGGCTCAAGTCCTTTTTTCGCGAACATTCGTTTCACATCTTCGTCGGTAATTGTATCTGTCAATTCCGTTGCTACGGCGCCAGGAGAAATAATCGTCGTGCGAATGCGGCTGCGCGGCGACTCTTCTTGGCGCAAACCTTCCGTAATTGCTCTGACTGCAAACTTCGTTCCGCTGTAAACGGCTCCTCCAAGACCGACTTCATGGCCTGCGACAGACGACACGTTGATGATATGTCCTTGCTTTCTCTCCTGCATGTGCGGCAAAACCGCAGCTATGCCGTACAACACCCCTTTGATATTGACGTCGACCATCCGATCCCATTCATCCACTTTCCGTTTGTTCATGAACGAAAGCGGCATTAATCCGGCATTGTTAATCATGACGTCGATCTTTCCATACGTGTCTAAAGCGAATTCGGCAAGCTCGAACATTTCTTCTTTTGAAGTCACATCGGTCACGCGAAAGCTTGCGACACCTCCGGAAGCCTCGATTTCGCGTTGCAATTGCTCTAACCGGCTTTTCCTTCTCGCCGCCAATACGAGCTTCGCGCCGTGTGCGGCAAGCTCCCGGGCTGTTCCTTCCCCAATTCCGCTCGAAGCGCCTGTCAATATAACGACTTTGCCTTCTACGTTTGCCATGTCACTCATCCTTTCATGAAAAACCACTGCCTCAATTAGACAGTGGCTGTTGAATTAATAAATGGACGTAGTGTCCTCATTCATCGTTTCCAACTTTTCTTTCACGCTTGCAAGGAATCGGCCGCAAACGAGACCGTCCAGCACGCGATGATCCAAAGACAAGCAAAGATTGACAATGTCACGGATGGCGATCATTCCATCCTTAATCACTGGTCGTTTCACAATCGCTTCGACCGACAAAATGGCCGCTTGCGGATGATTGATGATTGGAGTCGACAACACCGATCCGAACGAGCCGGTATTGTTCACCGTAAACGTGCCGCCTTCCATATCGGCCGAACCGAGACGTCCGCCGCGCACTTTTCCGGACAGGTCATGCACACTTTTCGCGAGCCCTTTAATGCTTTTTTCATCCGCGTCATGAATGACCGGGACATAAAGCGCGTCGTCCGTCGCAACCGCAACAGAGATGTTGATCGCTTTCTTGCGAATAATTTTGTCTCCCGCCCACATCGCATTCATTTGCGGGAATTCCTGCAGTGCTTCGACGACCGCTTTGATGAAAAACGGCAGAAACGTCAAACTATAGCCTTCCTTCTGCTTAAACTCGCCTTTCACGCGATTTCGAAGCTGAACGAGGTCCGTAACGTCGACCTCAACCATCATCCACGCGTGCGGCGCTTCGTGCTTGGATTTCACCATATTTGCCGCAATCGCTTTTCGGACGCCGGACACTGGAATCTCGACGTCGCCTTGGGAAGCGGATACCGGCGCTTGTCTTTCCGACGTTACTTGCTGTTTCACACGTTCTTCCGATTTCGCAGCGCCGCCCGATTCGAGCCATTTTTCAACGTCTTTTCGCGTGATCCTTCCGCCGCGTCCCGTGCCCTCGACTTGTTCGAGATCAATGCCGTTCTCTTGCGCAAGACGAAGCACTGCCGGCGAATAACGTTTTTTCATCGATTCGTCGCCGCCTGTACTTTCACTCCCGCCAGTCTCTGACGGCTTCTCCCTTACCTGCGTCGATTGCGGCACGTCTTCAGCCGGAGTTGCGGCACCTTCAACTTCAATATAAGCGACAAGTTCGCCGACTTCGAGCGTTTCGCCTTCACCGGCAACGAGCTCTTTGATCGTTCCCGTAAAAGACGACGGGATTTCGGCGTTGACTTTGTCCGTCATCACTTCGGCGATTGGATCGTATTTTTTTACGGAATCGCCTTCTTTGACGAGCCATTTGCTGATCGTCCCCTCTGTCACGCTTTCTCCGAGCTGGGGCATGTTTATTTTTTCCGTAGCCATTGTATCCCTCCTGCACATATGTCCGAGAATCGCTTAAAATTCCGCTAAATCACGCATCGCCGTCTCGACTTTTTCGCCGTTGACCATAAAGAACTTCTCCATCGGCGACGCAAAAGGCATTGCCGGGATGTCGGGCCCCGCCAATCGGTGGATCGGTGCGTCCAAATCGAACAAACAATGCTCGGATATGATCGCAGCCACTTCCCCGATCACGCTGCCTTCTTTATTGTCTTCAGTAATCAAAAGCACTTTGCCGGTTTTGGAAGCCGCTTCGATGATCGCTTCTTTATCGAGCGGATAGATTGTGCGCAAGTCGAGAACATGCGCCGATATACCATCGGCTTCGAGCTTCTCGGCCGCTTGCATCGCCAAATGCGTACAAAGCCCGTACGTAATAACGGTGATATCGTTCCCTTCCCGCTTTACATCGGCTTTGCCGATTTCCAAAACGTAATCGTCTTCGGGCACTTCGCTTTTTAACAGCCGATACCCCCGTTTATGTTCGAAAAACAACACCGGATCGTCATCACGAATCGCCGCTTTCAGCAATCCTTTTGCATCATAAGGAGTGGATGGCATGACAATTTTCAACCCCGGAGTGTTCGCGAAGATCGCTTCCACCGACTGTGAGTGATACAACGCTCCATGCACACCTCCGCCGTAGGGGGCACGTATGGTCAGCGGGCAGTGCCAATCGTTGTTAGAACGATATCGAATTTTCGCGGCTTCGGAGATGATTTGATTCACCGCAGGCATGATAAAATCAGCAAATTGAATCTCTGCGACCGGCCGTTTGCCGTACATCGCAGCACCGATGCTTACGCCGACGATCGCCGATTCCGAAAGCGGCGAATCGATGACCCGCTCCTCGCCGAATTGTTCAATCAAACCGCTTGTGGCACGAAATACGCCTCCGCGAACGCCGACATCTTCGCCGAACACGAAAATATTTTCATCTCGTTCCATTTCTTCTCTTAACGCTTGTGTAATCGCATCAATATATGAAATGACAGGCATCGTTTTCCCCTCCATCTACAACTGTTTTACTTTTCCGCATACACGTAGTGCATCGCAGATTCCGCCTCTGCAAAAGCCGCGTTTTCCGCATAATCCGTCGCCTCGTCAACGAGACGATCGATGGTTTCGACGATGGCTTTTTCTTTTGCTTCATCCATGACGCCGTTTTCCCGTAAATAAGCGGAAAATATCCGCAAAGCATCTTTGTTCTTCGCTTCTTCCACTTCCGCTTTTTCGCGGTAAGTCATATCGTCATCGTCGCTCGAGTGAGGAGTTAAGCGATACGAAACCGTTTCGATCAAGGTCGGTCCTTCACCGTTTCGCGCCCGGTCCGCCGCCTTTTTCACAGCTTCGTAAACCGCCAAAGGATCGTTGCCGTCGATCGTTTCGCCCGGCATGCCGTAACCAATCGCGCGGTCGGAAACTTTCGCACAGGCGAGTTGCTTATGAATGGGAACTGAGATCGCGTACTTGTTGTTCTCACACATGAAAATGACGGGAAGCTTATGAACCCCGGCAAAATTCGCTGCTTCGTGAAAATCTCCCTGATTTGAAGAACCTTCTCCGAATGTTGTCAAACTAACGATCGCCTTTCCGTCCATTTTCGCCGCCAACGCAACGCCGACGGCATGAGGAATTTGCGTTGCCACCGGAGAGGACTGGGTTAAAATCCGATTTTTCTTTTGCCCGAAATGTCCCGGCATTTGTCGACCGCCTGAATTCGGATCTTCGGCTTTGGCAAAACCGGAGAGCATGATGTCCTTCGCCGTCATTCCAAACATGAGTACCATTCCAAGGTCGCGATAATAGGGGGCAATGTAATCCTTCCCGCGGTCAAGCGCCATCGCTGCACCTATCTGGGCGCCTTCTTGGCCTTGACAGGAAATGACGAACGGAATTTTTCCCGAACGGTTCAACAACCACATCCGTTCGTCGATCTTTCGCGCCAATAACATTTGTTCGTACATTTCCAATACTTGTTCGTTCGTCAATCCAAGCTGTTCATGCCGTAGTGCCATAATCGATAGACCTCCTTCTTCCTGTCACTGAATGTTTAATAATGAATCGCTTTTCCATCAACGGCGAGTGCGGCTTCGCCAATGATTTCCGCGAGCGACGGATGAGGATGTATCGTTTCCGCCACTTCCCACGACGCGGCATCCAACACGCGCGCCAACGCAGCTTCGGAAATCATGTCGGTGACATGGGGACCGACCATGTGAACGCCGAGCAGATCATCGTTCTTTTTATTGGAAACCAATTTCACGAATCCGTCGGATTCCCCGTATATCAACGCTTTTCCGATTGCCGCGAACGGAAATTTGCCGATTTTGACGTCGTATCCTTGATCGAGCGCTTGCTTTTCTGTCAATCCGACACTGGCGGTTTCCGGACGGGAATAAACACAGCGAGGGACGAGCGTCTCGTCAATCGGTTGAGGATTTTGGTCGCACATGTGCTCCACGGCCACGATGCCTTCGTGTGAAGCCGCATGAGCCAATTGCAACCCTCCGACGACATCTCCAATCGCATAAATGTGTGATTCGGCCGTCTGATAATAGTCATTCGTTTGAATGAAACCGCTTTCAGTCTTAACGGAACTGTTTTCGAGACCGATTCCTTCAATATTCGGCGCTCTCCCAACGGAAACGAGCATTTTATCAGCGGCAAACGTTTCATTCTTTCCACCGCGTTCCGCCTCAATCTTCACATCGTCACCAATCTTCAGCGTATCGGCAAGTACTTTTGCTTCCGTAACGATGTTCACGCCTTTTTGCCGCATCAATTTCGTCATTTCACTTGAAATGTCTTCGTCTTCCAAAGGCAAGATGCGGTCGGCATATTCAAGAATCGTTACGCTCACACCAAAGTCGGCAAACATCGATGCCCATTCGATTCCGATGACGCCTCCTCCAACGATGATGATCGACTCGGGCAGGCGATCTAAGTTCACAGCTTCGTCCGATGTTAAAACCCGTTCTCCGTCGATTTCAAGCCCAGGCAATGAACGCGGACGCGAACCGGTAGCAACAATAACATTTTTCGGTACGAGCATTTCATTTTCCTCGCCGTTGTTCATCTCAACCGATATCGTTCCCGGCATCGGAGAAAAGATGGAAGGACCGAGAATGCGGCCCGTGCCTTCATAAACATCGATTTTTCCTTTACGCAGCAAACCGCGCACGCCGTTATGGAGCTGATCAATGATTTTCTTTTTCCGCTCATGCGCTTTTTCGTAATCAAGCGTGATTTCTTTTACATTTATCCCGAATGACTCGGCATTTTTCGCCGTCGCATACACTTCCGCGCTGCGAAGCAATGCTTTGCTCGGAATGCAGCCGCGATGCAAACACGTGCCTCCGAGCCGGTCCTTTTCCACAATCGCCGTTTTCAATCCGAGCTGTGAAGCGCGAATCGCTGCGACGTAACCGCCTGTACCGCCGCCGAGCACGACGAGATCATATTCTTTTGCCATGGCGAAACCCTCCTTCGATATGCGGCGATCAACCGCGTCTGCTTAATATGTGATGACCATTTAATAAAAACTGCGAGCGCGAGTTTTTCATGCGCGCGATTCTTTCTTCGGCAAGCCTGTCTGCCGCTGCATAAGTAGGAATGCCGTCCCTTTTTGAAATTTCAAAAACACGTGCGACGTTATCATAAATCGCTTCGACCTTTTTCATGGCTCGCTCGCGATTGTAACCGTGCAATTCGTCGGCGACATTAATGACTCCGCCGGCATTTATGACGTAATCGGGGGCATAGGCCACGCCCATTTCATGCAGCTGTTCCCCGTGAGATTCGTCTTTCAGCTGATTATTCGCTGAACCTGCAACCACTTTTGCTTTCAATTGCGTGATCGTTTCGTCATTGATGATCGCTCCGAGCGCGCATGGAGCGAAAATGTCGCATTGGACTCCGTAAATTTCATCGGGATCGACGGCTTTCGCATCGAAATCGTTCACCGCGCGGTCAACCGCCGCTTTGTTAATGTCAGTTACAATCAAATTCGCACCTTCTTCGTGCAAATGATTGCACAATTCATAGGCAACATGACCAACGCCCTGTACGGCAACGGTCTTGCCGCTCAACGAATCCGTTCCGAATGCTTCATACGCCGCAGCTTTCATGCCGCGGTAAACCCCGTAAGCCGTTACCGGGGAAGGATTTCCTGAAGAACCGAAAGCCGCCGAAATTCCCGTGACAAAATTCGTCTCTTCATGAATCGTATCCATGTCTTCTACCGTCGTTCCAACGTCTTCTGCCGTAATGTATCGGCCGTTTAAACTTTGAATGTACCGTCCAAACGCGCGAAACATTGCTTCATTTTTGTCTTTCCGCGGATCACCAATGATGACCGTTTTTCCACCGCCGAGATTCAACCCAGCCGCGGCATTTTTATACGTCATGCCTTTGGCCAACCGCAAAGCGTCTTCAATGGCTGCCTCTTCCGAATCGTATTTCCACATTCTCGTCCCGCCGAGCGCCGGTCCCAAAGTCGTGTCATGGATGGCGATGATCGCTTTCAATCCCGAATCTTGATCCTGGCAAAACACGAGTTGTTCGTAGTCATAACGTTCCATATAAGAAAATAGTTCCATCTATGAAGACCTCCTTAATTAAAATCAAAACTCACAGCTGAACGAGAGAGACAGTCGTAATCAAAGGGGACGAGAACTTTTTTATAAAAATAACCGCCTCTCCACCCTCCCGCCATAGAAACTCATGCAATTTTCGTGCCAAACGCAGCGAACGTGCAAAGCTTGAAAAATAAACTCGTTTGCCCGAAAGAAACATGAAATATGTTGCAGGGTATGATATTTTTTGCATGCTAAATTATTCAATCCCGTACTTCTCCATCTTGTAATACAGGTTTCTTACGGATATTTTTAATGCTTGCGCCGTTTTCGTTTTATTGTGGTTTTGTTGATGCAGCGTTTCAGAAATGATTCTTTTTTCAAAAGAGGACATGAGCTGCGACAAGGATTGTTGACCTTCTCTTTCCTCGATTGGCGGGCGCCGCCTTCCGTAATCGGACGTTCCAAGCAAAGGGATGTCCTCGCGATCCAACAGCCTGGCATGAAAACCCATGTGAATCATTGCGCGTCCGAGCACGTTTTCGAGTTCCCTGACGTTTCCCGGCCAATCGTAACGATGCAAGTAGTCCAAGGCGGGTTCGGTCAACCCTTCCACATTCCGACCGAACTCTTGGTTCAATTTGTGAAGCAAATGCCGGCATAACCATTTAAGATCTTCTTTTCTTTCTCGCAAAGGCGGGATTTGTATCGGCATGCGGTTCAATCGGTAAAATAAATCTTTACGAAACGTGCCGGCCTTCAGGCGCTTGTCCAATTCAACATTTGTCGCCGCGATCACGCGCGAGTCAATGGAGACTGGTTTCGTTCCTCCGACGCGGACAATTTCGTTTTCCTGCAAAACCCGCAACAATTTTGCTTGAATGGCCGGGGACAGCTCGCCGATTTCATCCAAAAAAATACTGCCGCCGTTCGCTTCTTCGAACAACCCGGTTTTTCCGCCTTTGCGAGCGCCGGAAAACGCACCTTCTTCGTAGCCGAATAATTCGCTCTCCAACAACGACTCGGACAAGGCGGCACAGTTGACCCGGACAAATTTGCCGTTTTTTCGATCGCTCGCATTATGAATCGCATGCGCAAACAATTCTTTCCCTGTACCGGACTCTCCACGAAGCAAAATCGTCACAGGAGTCGACGCGGCAGCTTTTGCCTGTTCGACCACCTGTTGCATCCGTGTGGACGAGGCACAGATGATATCGTCGAACGTATACTTCGCCTCGAGTGTTCGAATGATTTGTTTCGCGCGGTTCAATTCGTCCGTCAATCGCTGAATTTCCGATACGTCATGCAAAATGCCGACGCTTCCTTTGATTTCACCGTCCACGATCACCGGGGCTACGTTGACGACCACGTTCCTGCCTCTCGGCCCGACTTTCATATGTACACCGCGGACCGGTCGTTTCGTTTTCAATACTTGCATGTGCATGCTTTCGCCTTCGGAGATGTCTTCCGTTGCCGGCTTTCCTACGACATCTTCGCTATTTAGTCCGGTCATTCGCGTATAAGCCGGATTAATCATCATTCCTAATCCGTTTTCGTCAACGACGGAAATCGCTTCTTCCGAAGACTGAATGATCGCTTCCAACATCGTGCGGATGCTTTTCAAATTCGTGACTTCTTCTGCCATTTCGACGATTTCGGTAATGTCGTTGAACGCGGCTAATGCACCGACGGTACGTCCGCGTTCATCCGTCATCGCAATCCGCGTCGTGATGATTTTTCTGCCGTTCTCAAGCATTTGCTCTTGATGGAATTCCGACTTCCCCGACTTCAGCACTCGCGGCAAATTCGTTGACGGCATCACTTCGGAAATTCGTTGGCCGATCACCTTATCTCGAGACAAACTCGTCATTCTCTCGGCGCTTTTGTTGAACAGCGAAATCCGTTCATCTGCATCGACTGCAATCATGGCATCTTTCGTTGAATTTAAAATAACCTCTTGCAAATACGATTGGTCTTTCAGCCGCCGAATGAGGTTTTCTTTTTCTTCAACCAATTCAGAAACGCTCGAAACGATGAACGCCGGAATCACCGTCGTTTTTTCAAACCGGCGGGCAACAGCACGATAAACGGATTCGTCCCCGGTCGTTTCAATGATGACATCCGCGTTTGACAGCAGCACATCCTTCCAGTGTTCATATACGGGAATTCCGTGTTTCCGTGCCAGTGCAGTCCCAGACGAACATTCATCGCCATCGATAACGGCAGTGACGTCGACTTTCTCGCTTTCCAGGAACATGTTTAAAAACGCCGTTCCTTGTTTGCCAGCGCCGATGATCATCACATTCTTCATGCCGCCCACTCCCGCTCGTTCAAAACGATCTTCGCGAATGCAAAATCTTTCATGGTTATATTTTACCTGTTTTCCTTGAACGAAGGCAACCATTTATCGGCGGCCGCATGTAGGCTTATGATAAAATAAAGGCTGTTGACATGTCGAAGGAGTGGTGTGCGATGCGTCTCATTGCCTGGCTGATCTTAATCATACCGGGCCTTTTGGCCGGTTACGGCATCAAGTGGATGCGCGATACGTTTTTCAACGAATTATCGGCGATTTTTCCTTATTTATGGGTGCAATTCTTGTGCGGCAGCGCAGCTTTTCTCTTTGGAATGAGCTTTATTGGAGGATTTTTAATGTTTCGGGAGAAAAAGAAACGCCAAAACCGCAAAAAGGACGGCTGAGCGCCGTCCTTTTTACATTATCCCGCTTTATGTTCGATTCTCAGCTTGTCGGCTACCATTGCGATGAACTCGCTGTTCGTCGGCTTCGCTTTCGACATTGAAATCGTGTAGCCAAACAAGGAGGAAATCGAATCGTAGTTCCCTCTGCTCCAAGCCACTTCGATGGCGTGGCGAATGGCTCTCTCGACCCGGCTCGAGGTCGTTTTGTATTTTTTCGCGATATCAGGGTACAACACTTTCGTGATCGATCCGAGCAGTTCGATGTCGTTATACACCATCGAAATCGCTTCCCGCAAATACATGTAGCCTTTAATGTGCGCCGGCACGCCGATCTCATGAATGATGCTTGTGATGCTTGCGTTTAGATCGAGCGGTTTGTCGCCGCCGACCGACGTGATGCTGGAGGTTCTATGTACGGCAGGTTTCGGTTTTCCGCTCACTTGGCGGATGTTGCTGGCCAAATTCTCCATGTCGAACGGTTTGAGTATGAAATACGATACGCCGAGACTGACCGCTTTTTTCGTGACGTCTTCTTGTCCGAACGCCGTCAACATGATAACTTTCGGCTGCGGCATATCCGGATGATCCCGCAACCTTTCAAGCACGCCGAGCCCGTCAAGATGAGGCATGATTATATCTAAAACAAGAACGTCGGGATTTGTTTCCTCCATCTTATTCAAACATTCTTGCCCGTTGTAAGCTTTCGCCACAACCTCCATGTCATTCTGTTTCGAAAGGAAATCATCCACAATGCTCACCAGTTCTTGATTGTCGTCGACCAAACATACTTTAATTTTCTCCACAAAGGTTCCTCCTCATTTTTTGTGCTCCACGTTATATTTTCGACAATTACCCGATAATTCCTTTTCTAAAATGAAAAATTAGGTCATTTTTCTTATTTTCTGATCGTTTCTTCATTTTACTCTGTATTTCGACGTGATGCGTCAGTTGACAAATCGAATTTTATAATTTTTTGTCGAATTTTCTATTGAAAAAAGACGAAGAGACAAGCGGTTAACTTGCCTTTCGTCTTGCCGTCGTATAACCGGCTTCATCGAGCATCCATTCAATGTGAACACCGTACCCGCTTGTTGGATCATTCACGAACACATGAGTCACGGCACCGATGAGTTTGCCGTTTTGAATAATGGGACTTCCGCTCATGCCTTGAACGATTCCGCCGGTTTTTTTTAACAATTCGGGATCGGTGACTTTGATCACGAGCCCTTTTGTTGAAGGAAATTTTTGCGGAACAGAGTTGACGATCTTGATGTCGAACGCTTCGACTTCATTGCCGTCGACGACAGTATAGATCTTTGCCGGTCCCTCTTTGACTTCTCGTGACAAACCGATCGGAATCGGTTTATGCGTCAACGCGACATTCGGATCGTGCTTTAATTTCCCGAAAATGCCGAACGGACTGTTTTCGCGCACACTGCCGAGAATTTCCTCGCTGCGCGTCAAATGTGCGATTTTCTCTCCAGGTTTTCCATGACTTCCTTTATCAATGGACGTGACCGTGGAGCCGACGATTTTACCCTTATTGACGATGACCGGCTTTTTCGTATCGATATCGGAAATGACATGACCCAAAGCGCCGTAAACCATAGTTTTTGGATCGTAAAACGTCAAAGTTCCGATGCCCGCTGCTGAATCACGAATATAAAGACCGATTTGATAAGCATCGTCATGCCGATCCTTCAACGGAGTTACTTTCTTGTTGATTTTCTTGTCTCCGCGCAGCAATGTAAGGGTTAACGATTCATCGTTCTTTCCTGCCTCTTTCACGAAAGGGGCCACATCTTCGAGTTCATGGATGGGATGTCCGTTGATCTTCGTGATCATGTCGCCGATTTTGATACCGGCGTTCTCTGCAGGGGAATGTTCTCCCGACTTTGTGGTAACCAAATGATACCCGACGACGAGCACGCCTACCGTATTCAGCTTCACGCCGATCGACTGACCGCCGGGAATGACTTTCAAGTCGGGAAGAACGTGAACGTTCGTCTTTTTGATCGGAAAGTCGCCGACGGACAATGCCAAACTTGTGGTGCCGATGTTTTCGCCTTTAACTTTTCCATCTGATACGGTTGCAATGCTCGATTCACCTGACACGTGTGTGGATGATGACAACAACGATTCCGAATCAAGCCATTGCAACGTCTCATTCTTCAATACGGCTACATGATTCGGAAGGCTGAAATATTGTTGAACGGGTTTAACAAATAAAATTCCAAGCAGTACGGCAAGGAGAACGAACCCTATCCAACGTCGTATATGCTCTGACTTCAATCCGCTTCACTCTCCTCGTCCAGCCCAACACCTCCGTTTTTTTGGCTGCATTTATAATCTTGCCTTACGCCGGCCCAAATATAACTGGGAAAACAGAGAAGTGCTGCCCATTTATAGGGCAGCACTTCAAACGGTCGATTTAAGCCGACCCGCAAGATCAAGTAATTCTTTTGCATGTTGTTTCGTCAATTCCGTCATTTCCGCTCCGGAAATCATCCGGCCGATTTCATCAATTTGCTGTTCGGTGTTCAAGGATTCGACCGATGTAATCGTCCGATCGCGGCTTTCCTTTTTCGTAATAAACAAATGCGTGTCCGCCATCGCTGCCACTTGCGGCAAATGCGTGATGCAAAAGACTTGGGAATGAGCGGAAAGGCGGTGAATCTTTTCAGCCATCGCTTGCGCGGCTCGTCCGCTCACACCTGTATCGACTTCGTCGAAGATGATCGACGTGATTCCCTCACCTTTGGAAAAGATGCTTTTCAACGCAAGCATGATCCGCGACAACTCTCCTCCGGAAGCCACTCGTGCCAGCGGCTTAAGCGGTTCACCCGGATTCGTCGAAATGAGAAATTCCACATCGTCGAGTCCGTCGCGGGCAAAATCGGAACGTTCGGAAAATTGGACGTCAAACCTTGTTTTTGCCATTTGCAATTCAGCCAATTCGTTCGTGATCGCCTCGATTAACCGGTTGGCCGTCTCCTTTCGGGCTTCGGTTAAACGCTTTGCGTCGACACGCAATTGCTCTTTGATCGATGCCAAGGCCGCTTTCGTTTCTTCCACTTGCCGGTCTCGGTTCGTTAATTGGTCCAGTTCGGCAGCAGCTTGGCGGCGGTATGCCAAGATGTCATTGACAGAATCACCGTATTTTTTCTTAAGTTTTTGAAGATCATGCAATCTCGATTCCAATTCATTCAAGCGTTCCGGATCATATGCAAGCGATTCGAACGTATCACGAATGGAAAACGTCATTTCTTCCAATAAATAATAATGATCGGCAAGCCGTTCGTGCATTTGCCGATAATCATCGTTGACGTTGGCGATCTGGGACAACGACTGCATCGCTTCTCCTACCCATTCCAATCCCCGCTGCTCCCCATTCAACGATTCGTACGATTTTTTCAGCGCGGCAAAAACGCGCTCGTAATTCGCAAGCACCGCCCGTTCCTCTTCCAGTTGTTCGTCTTCATTTGGAACGAGCGCCGCTTCGTCGATCTCTTCGACTTGAAAGCGGATCAAGTCGATCCGCTGCGCCGCTTCTTTTTCATTTTCATGCAGTTGTTTCCATCTTTTGCGCAATTCGACATAAGATTCGAATCGTTCACGGTATTTTTCAGACGTCTCGTCTACTTTCGTCCCGCCGAAGTTGTCGAGCAACGACAAATGCCGTTCGCTTTGGAGCAAATCTTGGTGTTCGTGCTGTCCATGAATGTCGATCAACTTCTTGCCGGTTTGTTTCAGCGCAGCGAGCGTAACCATTTTTCCATTGATCCGGCACACCGACTTGCCGGCCTTCGAAATTTCGCGACGCAATACAATCATCTCGTCGTCCGTTTCTAAACCGAGCGATGCCAATTCTTCGCGGCACGGATGTCCGTTGTCAATGTAAAATAAACCTTCAATTTCCGCCTTCTCTGCGCCGTGCCTGACAAATTCCGCCGAACCACGGCCGCCGATCAACAAACCGATCGCATCAATGATCATCGATTTTCCCGCTCCGGTTTCACCGGTAATTACCGTCATTCCTTTGTCGAACGAAAGATCGACGGATTCGATAATTCCGAAATGCCGAATCGACAATTCTCCTAACAAACGCACTCACACCCTTTGCCTCCATAATTCGTTATTGCAACAAGCTTAAAAAGCGTTCAGAAATTTCGGGGGCGTGTTGTTTCGAACGGCAGATGAGCAAAATCGTATCGTCCCCGCACAGCGTGCCGACCAGCCCGTCCCAATCGAGATCGTCAAGCAAATCCCCGATTGCATGTGCGTTGCCGGGCAACGTTTTCACGACAATCAATTGCTCAGCTTCGTCGAGACGAACAAACCCGTCTCTGAGCACTCGTTTCAAACGCGAAAGCGGATTCGTTCTTTGCCCGGAAGGCAAACTGTATTTATATCTGCCGTTTTGCATCGGCACTTTCACGAGACTAAGCTCTTTAATGTCCCTGGACACCGTTGCCTGCGTAACGTTGTATCCTTGCCGCCGCAACGTATCGACAAGCTCGTCCTGCGTTTCGATCTCCTTTTGCGCAATCAGTTCCATAATTTTGATATGTCTTTGCGATTTGTTCATCATGACCACCCTTATGGTTTCCTCTTTCATTATGATAGCCGATGGAAAAGAAAATGTACACGCATGGTACATTGAATGAGCATTAAGAGGAAGAGGACGAAGAAAATTCGCGGTGTGCTTGCTCGACGACCCGTCGGACGTGCGCATCATCCATGCAATTCTCCCCTGCAGAGGGCGGCAATCGCAAATGCAATAAAAATTCGATGTTGCCGTCGCCGCCGGTTATCGGCGAATACGACAAAGCCTGGACGGCGAATCCCGTCGCTTCCGCAAAAGCAACGATGTTTCTGACGACCATCTCATGGACGCGGGCATCCTTGACGATGCCTTTGCGGCCGACTTGTTCCCTGCCGGCTTCAAATTGCGGTTTCACAAGGGCAACGACATTTCCGTTCAGCTGCAAAATCTTCGCGAGCGGCGGCAAGATTAATTTTAACGAAATAAAAGATACATCGATCGTCGCGAAGTCCGGCAATCCTTGCGTGAACCATTGTTTTTCCGCATAGCGGAAATTCGTTCTTTCCATGACAATCACGCGAAGATCCGTGCGTAATTTCCATGCCAATTGATTATAACCGACATCCAGCGCATAGACGCGTTCAGCCCCGTGCTGCAAACAGCAATCGGTAAACCCGCCCGTTGATGCGCCGATGTCCAATACCGTCTTGTCCTTCGGGTCTAGATTGAATACCGATAGGGCCTTCTCCAACTTCAATCCGCCTCTGCCGACATACCGCAAGGTTTCGCCTTTTATCTCAAGCGGGCTCGTCCGATCCACTTTCGTCCCCGGCTTGTCAACGCGTTCATTGCCTGCAAACACAATGCCTGCCATGACCGCCCGTTTCGCCTTTTCCCGTGATTCAGCCAGTCCCGTTTCGACCAACAATACATCAATTCTCTCTTTGTCCTTTTTCATGATTTCACGCCTGCTGTTGTTTTTTGCCGGGTACAAGACTCCGAATGTTCTTGCATATGCCTTCAACGGTCAACCCGACTTCATTTAACAAATCGCCGACGCTGCCGTGCTCGATATAACGGTCCGGCAAGCCCATCCGCCGGATTTGTGACGTATCGTACCCTTGTTCATTGAAATATTCCAGCACCGCCGTACCGAATCCGCCTTTCAAGACGCCTTCTTCAACCGTAAGGATCGGCATGTGCTCATCCGCCAAACCGGACAACATCGCTTCATCCAACGGTTTCAGAAAACGCGCATTGATGATTTTTACGGAACAGCCTTCCAATGCGAGTGTTTCCGCTGCTTTTTCGGCGGTCTGGATCATCGGTCCGAACGAAAGAATCGCGGCATCGTATCCTTCGCGCACCACTTCCCAAGTGCCGATCGGAATTTCATGAAAATGCTCGTCCAATTCAACACCGATCCCGTTTCCGCGCGGCAGTCGTACAGCGATCGGTCCTTCATCGTAATGCACAGCAGTCGAAATCAAATGCTGCAGTTCGTTTTCGTCTTTCCCCATCGCAATTACCATGTTCGGCAAGGAACGCATGAAGGCGATGTCGAACACGCCATGATGCGTCTCCCCATCTGCCCCAACAAGACCGGACCGATCGACGGCAAAAACGACGTTCAGCTTTTGCCGGCATACGTCGTGGACAAGCTGATCGTACCCGCGTTGCAAAAACGTCGAATAAATGGATAATACCGGTTTCATCTTTTCGGCGGCCAGACCTCCGGCCATCGTCGTAGCATGTTGTTCGGCAATCCCGACATCGAAAAGGCGGTTGGGGAATTCCTTGCGAAAAGCTTCCAATTTCGACCCTACCGTCATCGCCGGCGTGAGAACGACAATGCGCTCGTCTTTCCTCGCCAGCTTGCGCAAAGCTTCGCTGACGACTTGGCTGTAGGCCGGCGGCGCCCCGACCGGCTTGATCAAATCCCCGGATTCGATTTTGTACGGTCCCGTGCCGTGCCATGTTCCAACGGTGTCGGACTCAGCAGGTTTGTACCCTTTCCCTTTTTGCGTCAAAACGTGCACGAGTTTCGGTCCGTGCATTTTCTTCGCATATTTCAGGTTTTCCGTTAAATCGGTGATGCTGTGCCCATTCACAGGACCGAGATACGTATAGCCGAGTTCTTCGAAAAACATTCCGGTCACAAACAAGTATTTCAACGAATCTTTCAACCGTTCAGCCGTGGATGCGAGACGGCCCCCGACCGGAACTTTTTTCAAAAACGTTTCAAATTCGTCTTTGGCGCGATTGTATTTCCCTGCCGTACGCAAACGGCCGAGTATGTTGTGAAGCGCCCCGACATTTGGAGCGATCGACATTTCATTATCGTTGAGAACGACGATTAAATCTTTCTGCTCATGCCCAATGTGATTCAATGCTTCAAGAGCCATACCGCCGGTCAATGCTCCGTCGCCGATGATCGCGATGACCGATTCGTTGCCGCCTTTTAAATCGCGGGCAGCCGCAATCCCCATCGCTGCCGAGAGCGATGTTGAGCTATGACCCGTTTCCCAATGATCATGTTCGCTTTCGGACCGTTTCGGAAATCCAGCCAGCCCTTTGTATTGCCGAAGCGAATCGAACTTGTCTGCACGGCCGGTCAAAATTTTGTGCACATATGACTGGTGTCCGACATCCCAAATGAATTTGTCTTTCGGGCTTTCGAACAATTTGTGCAAGACGAGCGTCAGTTCGACGACGCCAAGGTTCGGCCCGAGATGTCCGCCGGTGCGCGACAGTTTTCGGATGAGAAATTCCCGGATTTCCGCTGCCAATTGTTCAAGATCTTCGCTTGAATAAGATTTCATAAACGACGGATCATGAATGCTTTCAAGATTCATTTGGATGATGTCACTTCCTTTTAACGCCAGATTGGGTCGCATTGAACTTCTTTTGCGTCAATGAAAGCTTCAGCTTGCTTTCGATGAAGTAAAACAGCTTGCCAACCTGGAAGATGATTTGTGTCGCGTATCGTATGGCAAACGTTTTGCCAAACGCTTTACCTCCGACCGTCAACGCCGCGACGACGCTCGTAAATATGACGGAGACGACATATTGAAACGTGGAATCGCTTCCATATTCCAATTGTAAAGTGAGTTGCAAAACTACAGCCGCGACTGCGGTTCCGCTGACGATACCGGAAATGTCTCCAACGACGTCATTACAAAAGTTCGCCATCCGATCGGCATTTCTAGCGATGTAAATCGACTGTTTCGAACCGTGAATTCGTTTTGAAGCCATCGCGTGAAATGGTTTTTCGTCCACCGCAGTGGCGGCGACGCCGATGATGTCAAAAATGATCCCGATGGCAACGATGAACAGCACGATTAACGTGCCGGCGCCCCATGTGACGCCATCGAGGACAAACGTAGATACGACTGAAAAAATAGCCGCTAACACGAGCGTGATAACGGCAATCCCAGAACTCCATTTTATGGATTTTTTAAACATTAATTTCATACTTAGCTTCAATCTCCTAACAACGTTAACACAATAGGGAAGTGGTCGTTCGAAGAGTAAACATTGCAGCTTAGGTCCAGTAGGTTTTCCCGAAAGGATACCGAATCGTTGCCGCTCCGGCGGTTTCCCTTTAAACCCTTTCCGGCCCCGTCGCCGGCAGCCGAACTGGATCGCCACTCAGTCTGCACTATAATCCCCTTCAAACGTCATCGGAACAGTCTAGGAGTTTTCCTCAACAGCCCTTCCATTTCCTAGCCTCTTTTGCAGAACGGATTTCATACGGATCAGAAAACACTATCCGCCGGCCAAGCGGACTTTTTCCACAATGCCCGTAATCCCCTCCGACTCCACTCAAGGCAGGCTACGCTGAACGTGAATTCCCAGAACTCACGATTCAGGGTTATCTCCCAACATACGCATGCACGTATGAATGGGGCCTCCGCGGACTGCAGGGTCATCGCCCACATGCCATTGTGGATCGCCCTACGTCCTTAACTCCCAGCATTGACCCAAGGCTGGGCGCCTCAAGCCGACACCAGAAGCTTCATCGATGTGCCCTTTGGCGGATTTTTAGGCCCGCCCTCAGAAATGGGAAGCCGACTAGAATACTGCACCACTTGCGTATTGCACATCTTATTATACCACGAATAGCAGATTTTCTCAACGAGGTTATTACGTTGCCGCGGTCAAACGTCGCGGTTTACGATGTAATCGCTCAACGCCGACAATCGCCGATGATCGACAGCTGCTTCCGACAAATGATGCTTCGCTTGAATGAAATGTTCTTCGAGTTTCCGTTTCGCGCCGTCGAGCGACAACAGTTGCGGATACGTACTTTTTTGTTTGTTCAAGTCGCTGCCGGCCGTCTTTCCCATCGTATTCGTATCCCCAATGATGTCGAGAATGTCGTCGCGGATTTGAAAGGCGAGACCGAGATGTTGCGCGAAATTTCGCAATTGGTTTGTTTGAAATTCATCAGCGTCGGCAAGCAAAGCGCCGGCTTCAATCGAGAACGCCAGCAATTTTCCGGTTTTTCGTAAGTGCACTTGCTCAAGCTCTTCGAAGGTCAGTTTTTTTCGTTCCGCCTCGAGATCGAAACATTGCCCGCCGACCATTCCTTCCGCCCCTGCCGCACGCGCCATCATCGCGATCAGCTGTGTCTTCTTGGATCCGTCAATGTCCGCGTCGCCGATTTCAGCGACCGCTTCGAAACTTAACGTCAACAAAGCGTCCCCGGCGAGAATTGCCGTCGCTTCTCCGTATATTTTATGGTTCGTCGGTTTTCCTCTTCTCAAGTCGTCATCGTCCATGGCAGGCAAGTCGTCGTGAATCAAGGAATACGTGTGGATCAATTCAATCGCAGAAGCGACTGGAAGTCCCGATTGTGAATTTTTCCCGAAAGCTTCCATCGTGGCTAGCAGCAAGATTGGGCGAATTCGTTTGCCCCCGGCTTGTACCGAGTAATGCATCGCTTCTTTTAACCGATCCGCTGTATCCAGCCGATCGATTTGCGCAAAAAGGATTTCGTCAATTCTTTCCTTTTGCCGTCGAAAATAAGCATCGATCACGTTTTGTCTTCCTCCTGAATGACCAACGTTTCCATTTCACCATCGTCGTTCAAAATTTGATCCATTTGCTCCTCGACTTTCTTTAACTTCGAATGGCACGTTTTCGATAAATTCATGCCTTTCTGAAACAGCTCAATCGCCTTTTCAAGCGGGACGTCCCCCTCTTCGAGGCGCTCGACGATTTTTTCCATTTGTTCCATCGCTTCTTCGAAGGACATCTCGCGTGTTTCGTGTTCCGTTTCTTTCACTGCGTCTCCCCCTCTTCGATTCCCCAAACTTGACAATCCAATGTTCCGTCCTTGAGCCTCACATTGACGAGATCTCCGGGCTGCACTTGATGAACCGTTTGGATCAACTGCTTGTCTTTTCCATACGTTAAACTGAAGCCCCGCTCCATGACATTGAGCGGACTCAAGACATTCAATTTCGATACCGTTTGACGAAACGCGTTTTGTTGCAGCACAAGCAACTGGTTCATTTCCCGCCGCAGTTGTTTCGCGACACGATCGGTTGCAGCAAAGGCGTCTTTCACCGCTTGTTGTGGATGGTATTTCGACAAAACACGAACGGTATTTCTCCATTCGTAGCTTTTGTTCTCAACTTGACGACGCATGTTCCTCGTCAACCGCTCCAAACATTGATCCAAAGCTTGTTCCTTCTCACGCAACGTTTGTGCTGGAGAGCGAAATGCATAGGAGGATTCCAGTCGTTGCAATCGGGCTCGCTGCGTCTGCATCCGCTCGTTCATCGCCCGTTTCATGCGAATGATTCTTTCATTGATGCGTTCTCGTAATTCGCCGACGTGGGGAACGGCCAACTCAGCAGCCGCAGTCGGCGTTGGAGCACGAACGTCGGAAACGAAGTCGGAGATCGTGTAGTCGGTTTCGTGCCCAACGGCGGAAATGATCGGGAGACGGGAACGAAAAATCGCCCGGGCGACGATTTCTTCATTAAATGCCCATAATTCTTCGATGGAACCGCCTCCGCGGCCGATGATCAAAACATCGAGAAAGGAGTGCAAGTTCGCTTGTTTGATGGCATCGGCGACCGACGCGGCTGCTGCTGTTCCTTGCACGAGAGCAGGAAATACCGTGATGCGGGCGGCGGGGTAGCGTCGTTTGATTGTCGTGCAAATATCGCGCAAGGCTGCGCCTGTCGGCGAAGTGACAACACCGATTTCCGTTGCATACGTCGGAAGCGTTTTTTTATGTGCTACGGCAAACAGGCCTTCCTGTTCCAATTTGCGTTTCAATTCTTCGAAAGCGAGATACAAATTGCCGACCCCGTCCGGCTGGATTTCTTTCGCGTACAATTGGTATTGGCCGTACGGTTCATAAACCGAAACTTCGCCTCGTACGAGCACCTTCATTCCGTCTTCCGGCCGGAAACGGAGCGAACGATTTTGACTGGAGAACATGACCGACTGGATTCTTGACTGGTTGTCTTTCAAGGTGAAGTACATATGGCCGCGGCTGTGGTGTTTAAAGTTCGAGAGTTCGCCGCGCACCCATACGTTTCGGTATTTCGGCTCTTTCTCAAACAATCGTTTGATCGAACGAGTTAAGGCGGTAACCGTCATATAACGGTCGGCATCGTTCATGGAAACATTCTCCTTTGAATGACAAGTTCAATCGTTGGCGACTTATTTTTCAACGTCGCGGGCAATCTTTGACAAAACACCGTTCACAAAACGTCCCGACTGTTCGCCTCCGAACGTTTTCGCCAACTCGACGGCCTCGTTTAACGTTACGTTCCGCGGTATGTCACCAAGAAATTTGAGTTCGAACACGGCCATGCGCAAAATGCAGCGATCGACGTTTCCGACTCTTGACAAATTCCAATGCTCCAAGTTCGCGACGATGACTGGATCGATGGCAGCCTGATGGTCCAACGTACCTTCCACGAGCTTATTTAAAAATTCGTCTTGCTGTCCCTCTTCGAGCACATTTTCAATCGCTTCCGCCGCCTCTGCGCCGCCGATTTCCACTTGAAACAAAGCTTGTACCGCTTTTTCGCGGGCCATTCGTCTGTTCATTCGTTAACTTCCTTTCTCCGTGGGCAAGCGAAACAAGCAAACACACGACAAATGGTCATTCGTGCAAAAAAATCAAAGGGAAGCCGCCTCCCCCTTGATTTTTTTCATTCATTCATTCGCTTTCTTCTTTCGCATCTTCTGCTTCGTCGGTTTGTTCGAATTGGATGCCGGTTACGTGAATGTTGACCGCTTTCACATCAAGCGACGTCATCGTTCGCAACGTTTGGCAAATGTTGTCTTGAATCTTTTGGCCGGTTTCGGGAATGGACACGCCGTATTTCAACAGCACGTAAACGTCGATTGTGATGCCGTCTTCTGCGAGCTCCACCTTCACCCCTTTGCGGTGATTACGTCTGCCTAATCTCTCAGCGACTCCCGTCGCGAAACTTCCGCGCATTTCCGAAACGCCGGTTACCTCATTGGCCGCAATGCTTGCGATCACCTCAATGACCTCCGGCGAAATTTCCACCTTCCCGAGATCGTGCTCTTCCATTTCAAAAGTGGTCGACTCCGTCATATCAGTCACCTCCGTCACCGACTCGTTAATGGGTATTGTTCGAGAAATTTCGTATTGAAATTCCCCTCGACGAATTTTTCGTGATTCAACAGCCGCAAATGAAACGGAATGGTCGTATGAACGCCTTCGACGACAAATTCGTCCAGCGCCCTTTTCATCCGCGCAATGGCTTCTTCGCGCGTTTTTCCATAGCTGATCACTTTAGCGATCATTGAATCATAAAACGGCGGAATTTTGTAGCCGGTATAGGCCGCTGAATCCACGCGCACACCGAATCCGCCGGGCGGGAGAAACATTTCCAGCCGTCCGGGCGAAGGCATGAAATTTTTATCCGGGTTTTCCGCGTTAATGCGGCATTCGATCGCCCAACCTTCATAGGTGACGTCTTCCTGCCGGAGTGAGAGTTTCTCGCCCGAAGCGACGCGAATTTGTTCCTTGACTAGATCGACCCCGGTTACCCATTCCGTGACGGGATGCTCCACCTGGATGCGTGTGTTCATTTCCATAAAATAAAAATTCCCGTTGTTGTGGTCGTAAATAAATTCGATCGTTCCGGCGCCGGTGTAATCGACCGCTTGAGCCGCTTTCACCGCCGCGTTGCCCATTTCCTCGCGCTTATCGGCGTCGAGCGCCGGAGACGGGGATTCTTCCAACAGTTTTTGCAGGCGCCGCTGAATCGAGCAATCCCGTTCCCCGAGGTGAATCGTGTTTCCGTGCGTATCGGCCAACACTTGGATCTCCACATGACGGAAATCTTCGATGTATTTCTCAAGATATACGCCGTCATTTCCGAAAGCGGTCGCCGCTTCCCGCTGCGTCACGCGCACCCCTTTCACGAGATCCTCTTTCGTGCGTGCCACGCGGATGCCTTTGCCGCCGCCGCCGGCCGTCGCCTTGATAATGACCGGATAACCGATTTCATCGGCGACCTTAAGCGCCTCTTCCTCATCAGCCACGATGCCGTCGGAACCAGGCACGACCGGCACGCCGGCTTTCTCCATCGTTTTCCGGGCGACGTCTTTCGTACCCATCTTCGCGATCGCTTCCGCACTCGGTCCGACAAACGTGACGTTGCACTCGGCACATATTTCCGCAAAATCGGCGTTTTCGGAAAGAAATCCGTAGCCGGGGTGGATCGCATCCACGCCGGTAAGCTTTGCGATACTCATGATATTTGTGAAATTTAAGTAGCTGTCTTTCGAAGCAGCCGGCCCGATGCAGTAGGCCTCATCGGCCATTCTCGTATGGAGGGCGTCTTCGTCTGCCTTCGAATAGACGGCAACCGTCTCAATGCCAAGCTCTTTGCAAGCGCGAATAACGCGAACGGCAATTTCTCCGCGGTTGGCAACGAGCAATTTTTTGATCATGTTAAACGCTCCTTCGTGAATCTCAATTCAAATGTAAGGAAATCGATCTCGTCGATCGCGTAAATTTACAACCGATTTTCCTTATGCAGGTTTGACAAGAAAGAGCGGTTGACCGTATTCAACCAGTTCTCCGTTGTTGACAAGAATTTCGACGATTTCCCCTGATACGTCAGCCTCGATTTCATTGAATAGTTTCATCGCCTCAATGATGCACACCACAGAGTCTTCCTGCACTTTGTCGCCGACTTTGATGTAAGCGTCCGCATCCGGCGAAGGCGACGTGTAAAACGTCCCGACCATCGGAGATTCGATTTTATGTAAATGCTCGTCCTCTTTTTGCGAATCCCCGCTCGATTCCGGTTGTTTCGTTGATTCTGTTTGCGCCTGCGGCTCGTGATTGGCCGTTACGCCGGCCGGCTGCGTCATCACAGCTTGCTCTTCCTTGGAAGGCGCAGTCACCATCGTCGTTACGCTTTCCGAATTTTTCTTCAGTTTGATTTTCGCGCCGTCGAGTTCATATTCGAATTCGTCGATCGATGATTCGTCGATCAATTTAATCAACTCGCGAACTTCTTGAATTTTCAAGTCCTTGTTCACTCCCTCAACAAATGTCTTAGTCTTACGGCAATCATAATTATTATATCATGGGATTCACAAAAAGAAAAAGCTGTTGATTGAATCAACAGCTTACTCCGCAGCTCCCGCCTTGTACGTGACCATAATGTTATGTGTCGGAACATTCACTTTGTCTACAACTAAGTCCAAAATCTCCGCCGCTTGCTCGTTGGACAATTGTTTCGTTTGGACGTAAATGCGGATTTTTTCGCCGTCGACGCTTACGAGCGCATCGTTGAATCCTTTCGCAACAATAAGCGACTCGAGCATTTTTTCTTTCGCCGACATTTGGCTCAACTCATCCAATTTCGCTTTCGCTTCCGCTTTTTCTTCCGGCGTCGCCTCACTAGATGCGATGACGGCCGTATAATGTTCCTGGAGTTCCTCCCGTGCTTCCATCTTCTTCAACTTTGCCGATGCAAACGTGGCTTCCCCGGTTATGCTCGTCGCGGTCGGACTGTCCGTTTTCGTATCTTCTTTTTTCGACGGGGATTCTGATTCGCTGTTGTTCGACGACGAGTCTTCGCCTTGTTTTTTCTCCTGTTTATCATCTTCGCCGACAGCCGTCTGCTGTCCGGGATTCGGCACCGGCGACGTCATATAATACACACTCAATACGATGATCAGACTCAGCATCGTGAGCAGCCAAACCGTTTGTTTCTTCAACATCATTGTTCGTTCCCCCTTTGTTTTTTCGGCAGTACGGCGATTCGATAATCCGGAATGCCGAGCAAACTGTTCACGGCATTCTTGATCCACAACTTCACCTGAGCGTTGTCCGCCCCGCCCGCAACGACGAGCACGCCGCTGATTTTCGGCTGTTCAGTTCCGATCACTAACGGTTTCTCGCCTTCCTGCCCATCTATGATGACAGCGTCCTTTTGTTCGCTGTTTTCTTTAATTTCGCGGCTTCCGCCTTTTTGATCCGTTTCAGAAGTTGACTTTGTTGATCCGTCAACGTTTTTTTCGACGATCTTTGTTTCCGACGTCGCAATGTACACCGTCACCGTAACGTCCGTGACGCCGTAAACGTCTTCGATCGCCTCTTCCAACTGTTGCTCGTAATAATGCTCGTACTCGATCGGCGTGGAAGGAGAAGCCTCGTTTTTTTTTCCTATGACAGATTCGCTTCCATCCGCTGGTGTCACCGCCGTCTTGACGGCTTTCGTTTCGCCGCTGTCTTTCGACTGAAAACTCCCAAACAACATGAGTGCGACTCCGACGATGAGAACGAGGATGACATAGCGATAGGACTGAAGCTTTTGCGGCGATTTGGTTTTAGTGAACAGGTCTTTCCACCGTTTCATCACTTGGAATCCTCCTTCCCGCCTTCAACCCCGCCTTCAACGATGACAACGATGACTTGATTTTCGCCCAACCGCCATAAGTCGGCGAGCCGACGGCGGATTTCCTGTGCATGCGAATGTGTATCACCGTCTGTCGTTGTCTTCTCGTCAATATCGATCGTCACCGGTTCCACAGGTTCAATATCGGCAGTCGTTTCGTTTCCCGTGTCGTCCTTGCTGAGCGTGACCTTAACCCATTTGATCGTCATCTGCGGTCTTTCTTCACCGGTCGGCATCAGTTCGACATCCACCCCGGCGACGTGCAAACGCGAACGGTCATGCACCTCCTTTTCCGCTTCATTCTTCAATTGGACAGCCACTTGTTTTTCAATATATGCACGGTGAGAGGCTTGTATTTCTCTTTTCGTGTTTTTTATCGTATTTTTCATTTCGCTCCCGCTTATCGCCGGCCTCCTCGTCATCTTTTCGACCCACTCATCGACATCCGCATCCAAAATCGACAAAACCGGATTGAGCAACGCCAACAACAGCAAAAGACCGACGACAAGCCGAACATAACGTTGCAAGCTGTTATTCGGCAATAACAACTCCAAGACAACCGCGAGCAAAATCAACAGGATGATGCCTTTGATCCACTCCGTCAAATAATCCACGTTTCGCCTCCTTTACCGCACCATGAGAGACAAATCCCCCGCGGCAATGATGATCGTCACGGCAAGAAAGAACATAAGGGAAACCGTTGCAAGCGCCGCGAATATAAAAATGACGCCTTTGCCGATGATGCTCAAGCATTCAATGATCGGACCGCCGCCGAGCGGCTGCAAAATGGCGGAAGCGAGATTGTAAATGAGCGCGAGCGAGAAGATTTTGATCGCCGGGAAGGCGGCGATCGCGAGCAAGATGACGACGCCGATGATGCCGACGGAGTTGCGCAGCAACGCGGATGCGCTCATGACGGTGTCGGTGGCATCGGTGAACATGCGGCCGATCACCGGGACGAAGTTGCCGGTGATGAATTTCGCGGTTTTGACGGTAATGCCGTCGGCGATGGCGGCGGAAGCGCCTTCGACGGACATGACGCCGAGAAAAATGGCGAAAAAGACCGCGAGCGTGCCGATGCTGATGTTGCGAAGCAGCTTAGCGAGCTGTGTGACTTTGTAGGAGTCGCTCAGCGTGCTGACGACGGACAACAGCGTTGAAAGAAACAAGAGCGGCAAGACAAATGATTTGACGAGCAAGCCGCTCGTGTTAATCAAAAAGATGATGATCGGATGAAAAAAAGCGACCGACGTAACGCTTCCGACGGAAGCCATTAACGCGAGAATTAACGGGATGAGCGCGACAAGAAAATTGGTCATGCTGGAAATTGCCTGGTTCGTATAGCTGATCGCGATGTGAAAACTGTTTAACGCAAGGATGATGATCACCATGTAGACGATGGCGTAGGCTACTTTCGACACCGTTTTTTGTTCAAATGCGTTTTGCAAGTTTTGCAAAATTACACTGAAGACGGTGAGAAGGATGATCATGCCAAGCAATTTTCCGTTGGCGAGCAGTTCGTGAAACAAAAATTTCACGAAAGCGATCATCCATTCTTTCAACGATAACTGTTTGTCGCCTCTCAAGTACTCAAAAAGATTGCCTTTTTGGCTTTCTGGTAAAAATCCGCCGTATTTACTGACTAGATTTTGCCAATATGCGCGCACATCATTCAGTTCCAAGCTGTTCAATTCTGTCTGTTTGACCGCATCAAGCGGTGAATCCGCGAACACGGTGGTCGGAGCGATAACGAGGAAGATGAAAACCGCAAGCATCACCAATCGTTTCCTGTTGTTCCGGCACAGCTCGTCCATGCTTCCTCCTCCTTGATCAGCCCGGCAGTAATCCAATCACCGTTTGGATCACGGCAGTAATGATCGGGATCGCCAGCAACAAAATCAACACTTTTCCGGCGAGCTCGATTTTTGACGCGATCGCCCCTTGTCCAGCATCTCTCGTCATTTGCGCCCCAAATTCGGCAATGTAAGCAATCCCGATAATTTTTAAGATCGTTTTCACATAAATCATGTTTAAATGGGCGCTCTCCGCCAACTGCTCGACCATCGCTATGATTTTTTGAATTTGTCCAATCAAAAACAGAAAGATGACGGCACCGACGAACAATACGAGCAAAAAGGCGAAAACCGGCTTTTGCTCTTTCAACAACAGGACGAGGAAGGTTGCGATCAAACCGAGCCCGACGATTTGCACGATTTCAATGGCAACCACCTCCCCGCTTTACCCTTGTAACAAAAACACATTTTTAATTTTGTCAAACAAATCGCCGATCATATTGGCTACCATATAAAGGACGACGATAAATCCGATCAATGTCACCCAGTGCGCCCAATCTTCTTTCCCCATTTGCTTCAGAACGGTATGCAGCATCGCGACAATGATCCCGATCCCGGCTATTTGAAATATCGTGTTTACGTCGTAAGCCATCGAGCCCTTTTCCTCCCGTCATCTAGATCAATAAAAGCGCCAGCAACAACCCAGCCAACAAGCCGAGACTCTTGATCATTTGCTCATTGCGCCGCTGCTCGTCCCTCGCTTCCGCCTCTTCCCTTTCCAAGTGAGTAAGCGCCAACCGGATTTGTTTTTGCTGCTGCAAAGGATCATGCTGACCCAAAGTCGACCCAAATTGCTTCAACACTTCCCGTTCCGGCCGGCCGAGCGCCGTCCGCGGCCAATTTTCCGAAAGTGCCGTTTCCCAAGCGGTCCTTGCGTCGCTGCTTCCGTTCGCGAGTTCATCGGCAAACGCCGCGAATAAACCACTTACCGGCTCGCGCGTTTGCCTCGCCAAGTGCGCGCATGCCTCTCCGAGCGGCGTCAAGCCATACATAATTTCCGCTTCCAACGCCTGCAGCGCCGCCTTCATTTGTCGCAATTGCGCCGGCCGCTCGCTGTACCGTTTCGCCCATCTGAAACCGATTGACGTCGTCGCCGCAATAATGCATAACGCTCCGAGCCATTGCGTCATCGGACGGTTACCTTTTGCTGCCGCCGCACTTCCCTGCCTTTGCCGTCGAGGATCGTGTCAATCACTCCCGGTTTGGCACGGTGTGCCAAGACGATACAACGTTCAAACACACCCGAAGCCAACAACGGTTCAAGCGACGGCCGCCTGCGCAACGAATCCCAATTCTCGGCATGCGCGGTGATCATCAGCTTTACGCCTGCGTTGACCGCCTCGCGGACGGCCGCAACGTCTTCCGCTCCTCCGATTTCATCGACCACGATCACTTCGGGACTCATCGATCGAATAAGCATCATCATGCCCTCCGCTTTCGGACAGGCGTCAAGCACATCAACCCTTTCACCGAGGTCGTGCTGCGGCACACCGTTCAAGCAGCCGGCGATTTCCGACCGTTCGTCGACAATGCCGATTTTCGCTGGACGGAGCAGCCTTCGTGCATCTCCGCTGCTAATGATGCGGGCAAGATCTCTAAGCAGCGTCGTTTTCCCGGTCAGCGGCGGACCGATGATAATCGTGTTCAACCATCCGTTCTCATTCACGTACGGAAGACAAGCGTCAGCAGCCCCGATCTTTTGTTTGGCGATCCGTATGTTGAAAGAACAAATGTCACGAATCCGTTTCACTTTTCCGTTTTCCGTGATCACCTTTCCAGCCAGCCCGACTCGATGTCCTCCGGAGATCGTCACGTAACCTCGCTTCAATTCCTCCTCGAAGGCATAAAGCGAATAGCGGCTCAGTTTATTCGTCAATTGCCGTACGTCTTCTTTTGTCACCCGGTAAGGCACATTGCCGTGAAGCGGATAAATTGTTTCGCGCCCGGCGACGACTTCCAGCTTCCTGTTGAGCCTGACGCGAATTTCTTCCACCTTTCGCAAACGTTCTTCGGACCAGCCCCGAAACAATTCGGCGATCGATTCGGGCAACAGGTCATAGGCTTCGCGCATGGCATTTCCCACCCGATTTTTATAAGGTTATTTATTGTTCAATGTATGCACGTCTTGTCCCAATATGACCGGAAAGAAAACTCCACAAAAAAACAACCTTATGCTTTCGCATAAGGTTGTTTTTCGTGCGATTCCGTTTTACGCGCGAGACACATAGTCGCCCGAGCGCGTATCGATGACGAGAACATCGCCTTCGTTGATGAACAACGGAACTTGCAGTGAATACCCTGTTTCCACCGTCGCGGATTTCGTCCCGCCCGATTGTGTGTCGCCCTTGATGCCCGGTTCCGTTTCCGTGACAGCTAGTTCAACGGTGTTCGGGAGTTCGATGCCCAACGTTTCGCCTTCGTATGTAACGATTTTCACTTCCATGTTTTCTTTTAAGAAATTCAGTTCCCGGCGAATTTGACTCGCGGGCAGTTCCAACTGCTCGAACGTGTTTGAATCCATGAACGTATGCGCGTCACCGGACGAATATAAGTATTGCATCGTTCGCGTTTCAATATGTGCTTTTTCGACTTTTTCGCCAGCACGAAACGTCTTTTCCTGAATCGCTCCCGTACGCAAATTTCTTAATTTCGAACGGACAAAGGCAGAACCCTTACCTGGTTTGACATGCTGAAATTCAATCACTTGCCAAATGGACTGATCGTATTGAATCGTCAGTCCGGTTCGAAAATCGTTTACAGAAATCATTCTCTTTTCATCCTTTCCGGCTTATCCCGTTTCAAAAGTAGTCAATCGGGCATCGGTTTCATCAGTTTTTGTCAACCAATGCCGCCAATGCGAGGATCGCAAGTTTGTAGCCGGTAAATCCGAATCCAGCGATTTGGCCGTCAACAACGGGAGCAATCACCGACTGCTTTCGGAACGGTTCCCTGGCGTGAATGTTGGAAATGTGAACCTCAATGACAGGGATGGAAATGCTGGCGATCGCATCCCTGATCGCATAACTATAATGAGTAAAGGCTCCCGCGTTCAAGACGATGCCGTCGGCTCTCTCATCTGCTTCGTGAATCCAATCGACAAGTTCACCTTCATGGTTCGACTGTTTGCAATCGATTCGGCACTGTTGTTCGTTCGCAAACGCTTCCAGCATTCGTTCCAAATCTGAAAGCGAGGAAGCGCCGTAAACGTCCGGCTCGCGAACGCCGAGCCGATTCAAGTTTGGTCCGTTGACAATGAGAAAGCGATTCATCTTCCGATCCCCTTATTTCACGAATCCCGGGCCGTTCGTTTCGAGGTACCCGGCACGAAACACTCTATCTTTCATCTTAGCATTGCACCCGTATGGATTCAAGATTTAGCTCAACCGATAAAAAGGAGTGTATAGAATGATAAAATTGGGAAAAATAAAGGGGAAAGACCTAGTGGATTGGCGTGCTTTCATGTAAAATAGAAGCATAACAGCATGATCCAGTTAGGTTGGTGAAAGAATTGTCAAACGATCAAAAACCCGCTTACGGCGGTCAAGCGGTTGTCGAAGGTGTCATGTTCGGCGGCAAGCATACGACCGTTACCGCGATTAGACGCAAAGACGATTCAATCGAATATTTCGAAGTTCCGAAACCGGCGGGAAACCGGTTGGCAAAATGGAAGAAGATTCCCTTCGTACGCGGCATCGCCGCCATCATTGAAGCAAGCGCCGTCGGAACAAAGCATTTGAATTTTTCAAGCGAGCGGTACGACGTCGATCCCGAAGATGACGACGCCATCGATGCCTCACCTTCGAAGTTAACGTTAATTCTCGGTGTAGCCGTCGTCGGCGTATTGTCGTTCTTATTCGCCAAGTTCGTTTTCGTCATCGTGCCGGCCTTGCTGGCCGAAGCCTTTCGTCCCATCTTCCCGGGGCACATTATGCAGAACATTATTGAAGGTGTTTTTAAATTCGCGCTGCTCCTCGGATACATTTATTTTATATCGCTCACGCCGCTCATGAAAAGAGTATTCCAATATCACGGCGCGGAGCATAAAGTAATCAATACGTATGAAAACGGTCAGGCTTTAACCGTCGACAACGTAAAAAAACACTCACGCCTGCATTATCGGTGCGGCAGCAGTTTCATTTTGTTTACGGCGATCATCAGTATCATGCTTTACTTTTTTGTGCCGACCGAACCGCTCTGGCAACGTCTGCTGTCGCGTGTCGTCTTGATTCCGGTCGTGCTCGGCATCGCTTTTGAAGTTTTGCAATGGACAAACAAATTCCGCGATCATCCGCTGTTGAAATATCTCGGTTATCCGGGACTTTGGCTGCAATTGTTGACGACGAAGGAACCTGATCCTCATCAAGTGGAAGTCGCCATCGCTTCGTTTGAGGAAATGAGACGCCGGGAACAAGCTCTTGATTCCGACCCGGCCTCCAGCAAAATCGGTTAAATCCCCTTTGAGGAGGTGAGTCCGTTGTTTGGCCGCATGTACCACCCTATCGCCTTAATTTTGATCGGACTCGGTGCTCTTGGCTTTCTCGTGAAACTGTTTACAAATCCAGTCGGCCTGCTCGTAACGCTCGCCGCCGCCGCAGCTGTCATCACGATTTTCGCACTTTTGTACAGACGGTTCGTTCTCAAGTCGGACGGCCGCGGCATCTCGAAATACCGGCGCGCCGCAAAACAGTCGGCCAAGCTTCAAAAAAAGCGCGGACATAAATCGCGTCGTCCCGCCTATTTGAAATTGGTCAACTCGAAAGGCGGATTGGCGAAGAAAAAGGATCGGGACACCCTTTTAAAACGGAAAAAAGACCACCATTTAACCGTCATCGACGGAAAGAAGAGGAAGAAAAGAAACCGCGCGCTTTTTTAAGCACGCGGTTTTCAATAGCGCCATTTCTTCAAAAACTTTTCCGCCCTTTCCCTTCCGAGCGCGATCAACTGCTCGCGCTCTTCGTCGGAAACGTGAAATTGTGTTGTCGATACGTGGGAAACAGGGATGAAAACGATGTTGTTGGCTTCATGTTTGGAGATATATCGCGCGTCGTGGGCTTGTTTCATAGTACTGAACAATGAATGATACAATTCGACGGCGTTGCGGATGTTGCGATTTTTTTGGTTTTCGAGACTGTGGCTCAGCTGAAGACCGAGCACGGGCCGCTGCAACATGCATGCGGCATTGTCGAACAACCATAATGGAAAATTGCTCAATACGCCGCCGTCGACGATGACATTTTTGTCGCCATTGCGATCATACAACAAGACCGGTTCGTAAATAAAAGGCAAACTGCTGCTCATTCGCACCGCGCGAGCCACAGAAAATTTTTCCGGCAACACCCCGTATTGAGGCAAATCGTCCGGCAAAACGAGAATTCTCCCCCTCGACAAATCAGAAGCGACGATTTTCAAAGCGCCTCGCGGCAAATCCGCGAACGTATCCACCCCTTTTTTCCGTAACCATCGGCGAACCCATTTTTCAAGCGCCTCACCTCGGTGCATGCCAAGCTTTTTGTAAACGCGAATCCACTTCATGAACGGAAACGGGATCACGCTTTTTCTGGCGTCAAGCAATTGTTGGAATTCCGTTTCGTTTAAAATTTCCGTAATCCCGCGGCTGTCGTACCCCGACGCAAGAAGTGCGGCAACGAGCGCGCCTGCGCTTGTTCCGGCCGTACGATGAAACCGATAGCCTTCTTCTTCGAGCACTTGCAAGGCCCCGACCAGAGCGACCGCTTTCATGCCTCCCCCGGAAAACACGCCGTCGATAAGCACGCATCCGTCCCCCCATCTGCCAATGAATGCTCTACAACATGTTTAGTGGGCCGAACACCGATTTAGAACAAAAAAACAACCATCGCCCTCACGGCTTTATGGTTGTTCTTCCGGTTGTTCGTTTTTCGCACGGATCTCTTCCAACGCCTTGACATGGGTTTCGTTTTCCTCGAAATATTGAACGAGATCGCCGATTCTGTCGATCGAATCCCAACTTAAGTGATGCTCAATGCCTTCAACATCTTTATAGATATTTTCGTGGCTGACGCCGATCACTTTCAAGAAACTTTCCAGCAACTCATGCCGATAAACGAGCCGCTTTCCGAGTTTTTTCCCTTTCGGGGTCAACATGAACCCGCGATATTTTTCATAGATCAAGTAGTTGTCGTGATCGAGTTTCTGAATCATTTTCGTCACGGAGGAGGGATGAACGTCAAGAGCTTCCGCTATATCCGATACTCTTGCATAACCCTTGGCTTCCATTAACAAATAAATGCGCTCAATGTAGTCTTCCATGCTCGCGGTTGGCGGCAAAACAATCCCCCCAATCGTTGTCCCTTAAAATGATACAACAGTTTACTAGGCGTGACAAGAACAGAAGGATTGGACACGGCTCGTCCAATCCTTCCGTACAATCATCTGTTATAGTCCACACTTCAACTGTGCATTGCAGTTCGTACATGTGTTGCAACCGCCGATTTCCTCAACGGTCCCTTTTCGGCATACCGGGCATGTATTGCCGACTTCGGAACCGATGGTCACGTCCGTTGAACGCAGATCGGCAATCGTATCGACGAGAACGACGTGCTTTTCCTTCTCTTTGTTTTCCTCTTCAAATAAGCTTTCTTGATGCGCTTCTTCAAACCGATTATCTTCCGCCTTCAGCGTCAACACTTGCGCGTCGCGGCTGCCGTCTACGTAAACGGTCCCGCCTTTTGCTCCGCCGCGGTACAACCGCTCATAAACCGCTTGCACTTGCTCGACACTGTACCCTTTCGGGGCGTTTACGGTCTTGCTGATTGAGCTGTCTACCCAATTTTGAATGACGCATTGCGTGTCGGCATGTTCTTCCGGCGTTAAATCCATCGCCGAAACGAACCATTCCGGCAATTCCTTTTCGCTCGCTTCCGGATGCGCGTCCAAATATTCCTTGACAATGTCCGCCTTTACTTCGATGAATTTCCCAAGGCGGCCGCTCCGGTAATAAGAAAACGAAAAATACGGTTCGAGTCCAGTGGATACGCCGACCATCGTACCGGTGGATCCCGTCGGCGCCACCGTCAACAAATGGGAATTGCGAATCCCGTATTTCAAGACGCCTTGGCGAATGTCTTCCGGCATTTTCTTCATGTAACCGGAGTCGACAAACCGTTGCCGCAGCTGTTGTGTTTCTTCCTCGGTTTTTCCGACGAGGAATGGAAAACTGCCTTTTTCCTTGGCAAGTTCGATCGATTCCCGATAAGCGGTCGTCGCAATCGTTTCAAACACTTCGTCGACGACTTCGTTCCCCTTGGCCGAGCCGTATTTCGTTTCACAATAAATAAGCAAGTCATGCAATCCCATGACTCCGAGCCCCACTCGGCGTTCGCCGAGCGCCTGCACACGGTTTTCTTCGAGAAAGTAAGGGGTCGCGTCTATGACGTTGTCTTGCATGCGTACACCGGTACGCACCGTTTGTTTCAATTTTTCCAAATTGACGTGTTTTGTTTTCTTGTCGGCCATGTTCGCCAAATTGACGGCCGCTAGGTTGCATACGCTGTATGGCGCAAGCGGTTGCTCCCCGCACGGGTTTGTCGCAACGACTTTTTGTCCATAGGCTTTCGCATTCGTCATGTCATTGGCGTTGTCGATAAAGAATATCCCCGGTTCTGCGGAATAAGTGGCGCAAATATTTATCAAATTCCACAATTCGCGAGCTTTGATTTTCCGATACGTGCGCACCGCATATCCGCGTCTTTCCCATTCGCGAACGTCGCCGCATTTGTGCCATTCTTCGTTGAAAACGTCCATTTCCGTCTTCGAATAATGTTCGACGTCAGGAAAACGCAAGGCGTACGCTTCGTCGTTCTCAACTGCTTCCATAAATTCTTTTGTGATGCAGACGGAAATGTTCGCGCCCGTCAAAAATTCGGGATTGTGAACGGTATAGTTGCCGCCGCGCTTTAAAGCTGCTTCCGCGTCTTGGATGACTTCATCGCTGAAACCGCCTTGCCCCGGAATGTGCTTGTAATTGACAATGCCTTGGTACATGACTTCTTCCGTCTTCGTCAGCGGAGTAAATTTCAATTTCTCGTTCGCGATTTTCTTGATTTGCTCGTCATGGCTCGTCTCAAGCAAGAACCGCAAGATTCGCGGGTTTTGCATTTTCGAAATGATGAAATCGATGATGTCCGGATGCCAATCGGCAAGCATGATCATTTGCGCGCCGCGCCGCGATCCGCCTTGTTCGACGAGATGTGTCAGCTTGGCGATGTCATCGAGCCAGGAAACCGAGCCGGAAGATTTCCCGTTGACGCCGCGCGCCAAC